>JACCUV010000410.1 GCA_013698495.1 Chloroflexia bacterium | reverse complement strand
ACATTCGCAACAAGGAGCGCCGCGAGGCTCTTGCCGCCCGGTTCAAGGACCCCGAGTCGTCGTTCCGTATCGTCATCGTCCGCGACATGTGGTTGACCGGGTTCGACGCCCCCTCCCTCCACACGATCTACATTGACAAGCCGATGAAGGATCACGGCCTGATGCGGGCCATCGCCCGCGTCAATCGCGTCTTCCGTGAGAAAACTGGCGGCCTCGTCGTCGATTACCTGGGGATCGCCAACATTCTCAAGGCCGCCATGCGTGCCTACATGAAGGACGATCCGGACGGTCGCGCCCCGGTCGAGAACGAGCAGCTCAACCTCCATGAGTTGGTCGGATCGATGCTCGAATATTTCGACTTCTGTCGGGACGCCTTTCGCGGGTTTGACTACGATCCATTCCTCAACGGCTCACAGTCAGAACGCCTGAAGAACATCACCGATGCCGAGGACTTCCTGATCCAGCGCGACTACCGCGAGGGCCGCACGGTCATCGACCGCTTTCTCGATCACGCCACCGCCTTGCTCAAGGCGTTCGCGCTGGCCAGCGCCACACCTGAGGCCCAGGCCATCAAGCGTGAGGTCGCCTTCTACCAGACGGTGCGCGTCACCCTCACCAAGACGACCGGGCGCGGCGGTGCGTACGCTGACGAGACGTTGGACCATGCGCTGCGCCAACTGGTCGACTCCGCCATCGCCCCCGAAGGCGTCGTCGATATCTTCGCCGCCGCCGGTCTGGACAAGCCGGATATTTCTGTCATCTCCGACCAGTTCCTGGCCGACGTCAAAGACATGCCCCAGCTCAATCTCGCCATCGAGCTTCTGAAGAAACTGCTCAACGACGAGATCACGGCGACGCGCAAAACCAGCGTGGTCCAGTCGCGCAGGTTCTCCGAGAAGCTGGAGGAATCGCTCAAGCGTTACCACAATCGCGCCCTCGAAACGGCCCAGATCATCGAGGCCATGATCGAGCTTGCGAAGGAGATGCGGGAGGCCTCCTCACGCCATGAGCGATTGGGGCTCACCATCGACGAAGTCGCCTTCTACGACGCCCTCGGCGAAAACGACAGCGCCGCCGCCGTTATGGCCGATGACCAGCTCATGACCATCGCCCGCGAAGTTGCCCAAACCGTCCGTAACAACACCTCCATCGATTGGACCCAACGCCAGCAGGCCAAGGCCAACCTCCGCCGTCTCGTTCGCCGCGTCCTCCGTCGTCACGGCTACCCCCCTGACCAGCAGGAGAGCGCCACCCTCCTCATCCTTGAACAGGCCGAAGCCCTTGCCGCCGAAGCCACCTCCGGTTGAAGTCGTCTACGCTCGTCCCCCAGCCTCTTCATCATGGCGCAAATACCCGCCGTCATCGCGTTCGCTGGTCAGGAGTCTGATCGCCGGTCCTCAACCCATCGGAAAATCGGCCGTGGTGGGTTCTTGCGGACTTCTTGCGGAGTTCTTGAATACCACTTCAACAAAAAGAGTATTGCGCCGTTCCGGGCCGTTTGACCTTTTTGTCTTTTTGCACCCCAAAACGAACACATCGCGTTTCTGGTTGTTACGGGGTCCGCGCAGTTGCCTTGTCGCCGGTGGTCGGTTGTGACCCTGAGATTCCTCGTTCCTCGAAGTGACGATAGCCGCTGTTCGGCATGCCAGAGGTCGTGAAGTTCGCGACGCGGGCCGCGTGTCTCATGTTGTCTCTGGCGCGACCCGCGGCGCCTCCACCTCGAGCCGGTCTCGTTTGAGCGACGAGGTGAAGAACGCGATCGTGACGATCAGCGCCACTACCACAAACAGCGCAAGCTGGATCGAGGTCACCCGCGCCAGGAAGCCCAACAACGGCGGCCCGGCGAGGAAACCCGTGTACCCGATCGTCGCCACCGCGGCCACGCCGCGTCCGCTGGGGATGCCCGGAATCGAGCCCGCCGCGCTGTAGACCACGGGGAAGACAAAGGCCAGCCCGATCCCCATCACCGAGAACCCTGCCACCGCCGACTCCGTCGTCCCCAAATAGAGTCCCGCGGCCAGACCGATCGCGGACACGATCGCGCCGGTCTGGACGACGTTCGCCGGTCCGAACCTCGAGACGATCTTGTCCCCGGCGAAGCGCCCGATCAACATCGTCGTCGAGAACGCGGCAAACGCCAGCGCCGCCATCCCTTCGCTGCCGCCCAGCTCATCGTGAACGTAGAGGGCGCTCCAGTCGGCCATGGCGCCTTCGCCAACCGCTCCGCAAAACGCGATCGCCCCCAGCGGCCACAACACGCGCGGCGGCAGGGAGAAACGCAATCCTTTCCTGGCAGGTTCCGTGCCGGGAGGGAGCGGTTCGTCCGCGATCTGCCCCCGGTTGGCCCAGACCGCGAGCACCAAACCCAGCACACTGAAGGCGACGAGGTTCGGAACCAGGCCCACCCCAAGCTGCGCCAGCACCCCACTGAGCGCCGCCCCGATCAGCGCTCCAAGGCTGAAGAACCCGTGCAGCGAACCCATGATCGGTTTCTTCAACCTGTGCTCGACGGTGACGCCCTGCGCGTTCATCGCCACATCGGTCGCCCCGAAACCGAACCCGTAAACGAACAACGCCGCCGCCAGCGACGCCGCGTTCGGGGACACGGCCATCAGCACCAGAGCCGCGATGTATCCGAGGCTGAAAAGGTAGGTCGTCCGGTCGCTGCCGAAGCGCTCGATCAGGCGGCCGATGAACTGGAAGGCGAGCAGTGACCCGATCGCGATGAACAGCAGCAGCACGCCCAGTTGAGCCGTGTCGAGGTCGAGTTTGGCGGTCAGCGCCGGAATCCGCGCGATCCAGCTCGCGCTGATGAACCCCACGACCGCGAAGTAGGTGGAAACCGCCGCGCGGGGAGTTGGATTGCGTCGGAGCGAGGTTTTCATCGTGACCTTGGGAGTCGTAGGGGTCAACCCCGTATTGACCCGTGGTTTGCTTGACGATGTGGCGATTGAACCGCGCGAATACGAGGTCAGCGTTTCCCGAATTTTCCAATTTACCCTGACGCCGCGTCAAACCCGCCGCAGCAACCGCATCGAGAGCACGACGCACACCGCCAGCAACCCACCGAGCAGGATCAGGTTGCTCCACTCCATATCCTCCCCCAGCCACGGATTCTGCAACGAACTCACCACCCACGTCAGCGGCAGGACGTCGGAGACAGACCGCATCCCACTGCTCATGATGTCCCGCGGTGGCCCTGCGCCCGACATCAGGAACATCGGGAAGAACAGCATCATCCCCACCGCCTGCGCGCCCCGCGCGTTGCGAGTGACGATCCCCAGCAACACCCCCACGCTCAGGAACGTGAGTGTTCCGACGAGGAAACCGATCAACACGAGGCCCGGCGATTCCGGCATGGCGGCATCGTAGAAGACCCGGGCAAACACAATCAGGGCAATGCTGCTGGCGATCACCATCAGCAATCCGACGATCGCCTGGGCGCCGACAATCGTCCACGCCGCCAATGAGGATGCGCGAAAGCGGCGGAGGATGCCTCGATCCCGGTAGGTCGCGATGTGCACCGGCAACGCGATCAAACCGACGGCGGCGATCACGACTCCGACGTAACTGGCGAGGTAGTAATCCTGTGGGTCTGCCTCGCCAAACCCGCCAAACCCACCTTCCTCAGGCTGGAATGAGTTGATCAGCACGATCAACACGATCAGCGGAAAGGCAAACGTGAAAATGACCGCGAATGGCTCGCGCGTGAAGAGCTTGAGCTCAACCCAGGTCAGTTTAGCGAACGCGCCCATTGGCATCCGCCTCCTCTCCGCTCCCGATCATGTCGAGGTACACATCTTCGAGGCTGGGTTGCAGGGCGCGCAGATCGGCGGGCACGATGCCGTGGGCAACGAGCGCGGAGGCGGTCAGGGCAAGGACAGGACCACTACCCGTGACTTCGACCGCATCGCCATGGCGCGACACCGCGCTTACGGCATCGATCGACTCCAGCCAAGTCAGGTCCTGCTGTTGCGTGCTGAACCGCACCTTGATTCCACGCTCCGAATTGGCGATCAGCTCCTGCGGTCTGCCGGTTGCGACTATCTCGCCGCCGGAGACCACCGCCAGCCGATCGCACAATTGTTCGGCCTCGTCCATGTAATGCGTCACGATCACCACTGTCGCGCCACGTGCCCGGATTTCCCGTATCAGGTCCCATGCAACGCGCCGGGCGCCGGGATCGAGTCCCTGCGTCAACTCGTCAAGGAACACGACCTCGGGCTCATTCACGAGCGCCAGGGCGATGAATAACCGCTGCTGCTGCCCGCCCGAGAGATCGGCGAACGAGGTTTTCGCCTTCTCCGTCAGACCCCATTGCTCCAGCAGCACCTTCCAGTCCGGGCCGCCGGTGGTGAACGAGGCGAAGAGATCGAGCGCCTCCCACACCTTCATCCGGTCTGGCAAAGCGGATTCCTGCAGTTGCGAACCGATCCGGCCGCGCAATTGGGAACGTTGCCCAATGGCGTCGATTCCGAGCATCCGGATCGAACCGGAACTCGGTTCCCGGAGTCCCTGAACGCATTCGACCGTGCTCGTCTTGCCGGCGCCATTCGGGCCGAGGATGCCGAAGATTTCCCCTTGCTCCACGGAAAACGACACATCCTTGACGGCCTTGAACGAACCGTACCGCTTCTGAAGATGTTCGACTTCGATCACTGGCGGCATCGCGTTGTCCTTCCGCGCCGAGGGAATCTGCGATAACATTCCAATGTGGAATATCATTCTGCCAGTATCGACATTCTAATGTGGAATGTCAAGGCATGGTGCGTTGGAGTATCGAATGTCCGAATATACGATCAATGCCACAGGGGGCTCGCTCCTCGGATTCCTGCATGAGCGTCCGATGACGGGTTGGGACCTCGTCACGGTGGCGCAGCAGCGCATCGGGAACTATTGGTCGCTGACCCAGAGCCAGGTGTACCGGGAGCTGAACGCGATGGCCAACGCCGGCCTCGTCGAAGCCGGCGAGCGCGGCAGCCGCGATCGTCAACCATTCACGATAACGGAAGCGGGGCGGGACGCGTTTCGTGCGTGGGTGCTTCAGGAACCAGGCCGGGAAATCATTCGATTCCCGTTGCTCGTCACGATCATGTTCGGCCAGCACGTTCCTCAGGAACTGCTCGCCGCGTTCGTCGCGAATCATGAACGGATGCATGCCGCACGCCTCGCCAAGGACAATGCGCTGATGGCGTCGCTTCCCCAGTCATTTCGGGATCAGAATCCGTTCGTGATGGCCACAATTCGTTTTGGCATTCTGTACGAGGAGGGCGCCCTTCGCTGGTTTCGCGAGTTGCCAGAGCGCATCCGTGGCGATGGCGCCATGATCCCGACGCCAGGGGGCGATGACGGTGAACACACCGTTGGCAGGGACGATCCTCAGCGACCGACCTTTTCGCCTACCCCTTCACGGCGCCGAGGGTGAAGCCGGCGATGAACCGGTCCAGGAAGTAGTTGTAGAGCAACGCCACGGGAATCGCGACCAGCGCCGCCGCCGCCATCAGCGACTGCCAGAAAAACACGTCTCCACGAATCAGTTCCGTAAACACGCCGACGCTAACCGTCTTCTCACCCGAACTCTGGACGAACGCCAACGAGTACACGAACTCGTGCAGCGTCAGCGTGAACGAGAAGATCACCACCGTCAGGATTCCCGGAATCGACACAGGAATCACTGTTCGCCAGATCGCGCCGATTCGGCTGTAGCCGTCGATCATCGCCTGTTCCTCGATTTCCCACGGCACGCTGCGCATGAATCCCATCATCAGCCACGTGCAAAACGGAATCGTGAACGTGGGATAGACCAGCGCCATCGACCACTTCGAGTTCTGCAACCCGAGATCGGCGACCACCCCGGTCAACGGAATGAACAGAAGCGTCGGCGGCACCAGGTAGACGAGGAAGATCAGGATGCCGAGGTTGGAGCCCCACCGACCCGCCAACCGGACCAGGCTGTAGGCGGCTGGGACGACGATGATCACCGTCACCGCCATCACCACCAGCGCGATCAGGAACGTGTTGAATATGAACGTCCGGAAACTGGTGTCATTCCACAACAGGTCGAGATTGGAAAGTGTCGGTGGATCGTTGTACAGGAACGGGTTGTTCCGCGGGTTGTAGAGATCGTTGTTCGTCTTGAACATGGTCATGATCATCCACGCGAAGGGGATGAACGCGAACAACGAGAAGATCACGGCCGTGGCGTAGAGCACGGTCCGCGCCAGGAACTGCTTGCCGCGGCCACTGCCTTCCGAGGCGAACCGCTGGGTTGGAGGGAGCGTAGCCATCAGTCATTTTCCGATCGGCGAGCGAGTCGCAGCATCCCGATCGCGATCGCGATCAGCACCGGCAGCAGGAAGAGCGCGATTGCCGCGCCCTGGGCGAGATTGCCGCCCTGGATGCCCTTGAAATAGGCCCACGTCGAGAGCACCTGCGTGTCGTTGACGGGACCGCCTCGGGTCAGGACCAGCGACACCGTGAGATCGGTGAACGTGAAGACGAGGCTAAACAGCGTCGCCACCGCCATGATCGGCAGCAGCAAGGGCAACCGAATGTAGAACAATTGGCGCCAGAACCCAGCGCCATCCACATTCGCGGCGTCCTTCACGTCCTGCGGAATCGAGGACAATCCGGCCAGCAGGATTACGGTCGCCAGTGGTAGCGTCCGCCAGATGTGAACCACGACCACCGCCGCCTGCGCGAGATCGGACTTTCCGAGCCAGTACATGTTACGGCCGGGCCCAAACATCGAATCCGGACCGAGCAGACCCATCCGGCGCATGATGTAATCGATCGGGCTGTAGACCGAATCGAGCATCCAGAACCAACCCAGCACACCAAGCGCGATCGGCGTGGTCCACGGCAACAAGACCAGGAAGCGGACGAGGCGTTTGCCATGGAAATCGGCCGATAGCACCAACGCGAGAACGTTGGCGAAAACAATCACGAACACTTGCGACACAAGCGTGAAGACGATTGTATTGCGGAGCGCCTTGCGGAACACGCCGTCGTTGAAGACGTCTCGGAAATTCTCGAAACCGACAAAATTTTCGGTTCCCCTGATTCGTGGGTCGCCGACCGTCACGTCGCTGAATGCATAGAGCACGGCGAGAATCAGCGGGAACCCGACCAAGGCGATGATGTAGACCACGGCCGGAAACAACAACAGCGGACCGAGCACCCGCTCATTGTCGAAGAAATAGCGTTGGCGGCGATGCTGTGGAGCCGGAGCCGGAATGCTCATGACCCGGACCCAGTTGCGATCGTCGCGGGCGCGGACTCCTTGCGCAGACCCGACTCACGATCGAACACCCTCAGATCGGCATTGTCGACGAAGAGGGTCACCTCTCCCCCTTCGGCTGCCGGAACGTCCGCGTTGGCGGCCATCCTGGCCACCGTACGCTCACCTTCCAGTTCACCGTAGACCAACTTCTCCGAACCGAGGTACTCCTCGCGAATCGACGTCAGTTTGAAGCTCAAGCTGGTTGAAGAATCGACGCCGCCATCGGGCGCGAGGTGGAAATTCTCCGGCCGAAAACCGATCAACTCATCACCACGAGGGATCAGGTTCATCGGCGGCGACCCGAGGAAGGTCGCGACAAAGGTGTCCGCCGGATCCTCGTAAATATCCCTGGGCGTGCCGATTTGGCGCACGGTCCCGCCCTCGATCACGGCGATCCTGTGACCCATGCCCATCGCCTCGACCTGATCGTGGGTGACGTAGATCGTCGTCGTCCCGATTTCGTGCTGAAAACGCTGCAACTCGTCGCGAGCAGAGGCCCGGCGCTGGGCGTCGAGATTGGAGAGCGGCTCGTCGAGGAGGAAGACATTGGGTTCGCGGACCAGTGCTCGGGCCAGCGCGACGCGTTGGCGTTGGCCACCGGAAAGTTGGCGCGGTTTGCGATCGAGCAAGTGATCGATGCCGAGAATCCCGGCCGCCCAATCGACTCTTCGTTTCTGTTCCTCTTTGTCGATATTTGCGGCCTTAAGGGGAAACGCGATGTTGCCTTTAACATTCATATGCGGATAGAGGGCATAACTCTGGAAGACCATGGCAATTTGGCGCGCCCGTGGCGGCAAGTGATTGACCACCTGATCGGCGATCAGGATTTGCCCGGAGGTGGGATGCTCGAGACCGCCAATCATCCGCAGCAGCGTCGTTTTCCCGCAGCCAGAGGGCCCCAGCAGGACTAGGAATTCCCCGTCAACCGTCTTGATATCGATGTCCTTGACGACCTTGACCGCGCCGCCATCGAATTCCTTGGTGATCTTCCGTGTTTCAACGATTGCCATTCGTGCGTCCCTGGAGTTCTTGCAATGAGGCTAAGACACGCTCTTGCCGATCGGCGCTACAAAGCCCAATCGTCATTCCGAGGAATGAGGAATCCCCCGCAAAGCGGTGCTCCTGTCTGGAGTCATACCGGCTTCGCCGGGGGATTTCTTCATGTCGTTCAGAATGACGACCGTCATGTTCGTCGGACTACCCAACTTCAGGTGGCCACTACTCGCCGCCGCCCATCAGCCCCTCATCGCGCCAGTTCTGGGCGATCTCGTTGAGGATCGTCTCCGCTTCGGCCACGGCCTCGGCCGGCGTCACGTCGCCGCGCGCCGCCTTCGCCATCATGTCCGAGAGGACGAAGGTGTTGAATGCTTCGCCGATCATCGCATTGGCCGGTCCCGGCCAACCGAGATTCACGGTCCAATCGTTGGCGGTTTTCAACACGGCCAGTTTGTCTGGCGGGTTCGATCCGTAGGGATCGTTGTCGAGTGGCCCACCATCCTCGATCAGAGCCGAATAGGTGTCGGGGAAGGCCGGGAAGTTGTAGAACAGGCTCTCATCGACCACCGCCTGATAGTTGGCGGTGAGGTGAAGCAGGAACTCCATCGCCGTGTCCGGATTTTCCGCGTATGTTGGGATCATCGCCGTGAATACGGCGTGGCCGTGAGCCAGCGCCCGGTCGTCGCCGCCCGGTCCCACCAGCGGCAGGCTGAGGAAGATGTCGTCGGCGGTCTCCGGCTGCTGTTCCATGGCGGTGCGATACGCCGAAATCGAGTTGAGAATGTACGACGCTTGACCGGCGACAAGGAGTTGGTTGTTGGATGCCGCATTCCAGCCGAAGACCTCGGGGGTCATGCAGCTTTCGAACAACACTTTCATGTACTCAACGGCCGCGAGTGTTTCCGGGCTGTTGATCGTGATGTTCTCGTTCTCGTCCTGGACTGCGCCGCCGAAGGCCCAGATCATGGCTTGGGCGGCCATGTTGGAGTCGATTTCCTGGGACATGCCGATGCCCATTTGGACACCTTGTTCTTCCCAGATCTGGGTGCCGCCCGAAAGCAACTCGTCAAACGTTGACGGGCCATTGTCCAACCCGATTTCGGTCCAAAGGCTCTTGCGGTAGTTGGCCGGGTCGGGCGCATATCCGTGGGTGAAACCGTAGAACTTGTTTGTGGTCGGGTTGAAGGAGTTCTTCTTGCACATGTCGAGTTGGGCGCCGTGACGCGCGGTCGCCTCGGCGACGAGGTCGGTCATGTCGAGCACGGCCTCCTCGTACTGCGGCAGCGAGGCGATGTGCTCAACGATGTCGTGACCCTGCCCGGCCGCGATTTCGGCGGCGAAGGCGGCGGGAATATCGGCAGTGTTGACGCGGTCGAGTTGCAGCGTGACGCCGTTCGCCTCAGCCCACTCGTTGATGAATACTTCGAACCAGGTGTCCCAAACGGGCACGAAATGCTGCCATTGGAGAATGCTCAGCGACGTCCCGGAGATATCTCGGGTCGGCGTGGTCTGTACCGGCGTCGCGTCCTGGGCCCGCGCGCCGTAGGCGCCGAGCGTACCCGCCATGCCCGCCATCGTCGCGCCACCGACGAGCGAACGCCGAGATACCGGCCGAGATGTGATTCCGGCCTGAAGTTTACGGAAATCGCGCATGGAACTTGCTCCTTGCTAAATGCGAATCTTCACTTTGCCGCCCTTGTGCATAGTAAAGGAAGCACCAATCGGGCTAGCTGTCAAGTACCATAACCCTTCCGGGCCTGTTCGATTGCCGTTCCGACGATGGTCGCCGATCGCCATTCCTACGTCTGAGAAATCCTGGGACTCGCGGAATCCACCGCATCCAGTTGACGCGCCATTGGTCCACGAACGACTCAGGAAACGATCGCGGGGATCACGATTTGTTCCGAAATCGGCCGATGCGACGTCAGCACCGGCCGCTCGCCGTCGCCGAATCCCGCGGCGACCACCACCACAAGCTCAAGTTCGGGCACAACGTAGATGTACTGCCCACCGAAACCGAGCGCGAAGAACGCCTCATGCCCCGTTCCATTTGTCACCCACCACTGGAAGCCGTAAGGCACGCCAACATTGCCGCCGGTGACGCCCTCGCCGTCGCTTTGCCGCGTCGTCGCGGCCACCGCAAAGTTCTCGGGAAGTATTTGGATGTCGTTCCAGCGGCCCTGCTGGAGCAACAGTTGCCCGAGCTTGGCCATATCGGTTGGCAGCAGTTCCAGACCCGACCCGCCATTGGCTTCGCCCTGTGGCGAACGCATCCACGCGCCACGCTCGATCCCAAGCGGCGTGAACAGATGCTCTTCGGCATAGTCTTCGAGCGGTCGGCCGACGACCGTTTCCAGCGCCACCCCAATCAGATGGGAGCCGCCGGTGTTGTAGAGATAGGTTGAGCCCTGCGGGGCCACGATCGGTTGGCGAAGGGTGTTTTCCACCCAATTTTCGGCGGCCAGCAACATCGGCCAATCGTCATGCGTGTCCCACCACAGGCCAGAGGTCATGGACAGGAAGCTGCGCAGCGCGATGTTCGCCACCGCGGGATCGGCGTCCGCCGGAATGCGATCCGGGAGCAGGTCGCCCACCGTGAGATCGATGCTCTCAAGCTCGCCTCGACCCAGCGCAATCCCGACGAGCGTGCTGGTCACACTCTTCGTCACGGAGCGGATGTTGACGAGGGTCGTGGCGTCGTAGCCGTTGCGGTAGTGCTCGAATCCCAGGTGACCGTGGCGCACGACGCAAACACCCGTCGCCGCCGGAAAGTTTGGCAGCGCGGCGATCAGCCGCTCACCGAGGGCGGGATCGAATCCTAGCTCGGCGAGACTGGCGGTGGGCCATGTCTCGACTGGCAGAAACGGGTTGGACTGCGCGATCAGGCGCGCTGGCGCCAACGCCCCGGCGGCGATCAGTGAACCTGCCGCAAACTGTCGTCGCGTGATCATGGTCTCAATTGCTCCATTGGTTGAATGTCGAGAGGACGCCTCTTCAGGTGGTACGCTCGATTTCGCCCTATGGATGCCCACGGCCCATGCAGTTCGCTTTCGAGAGCAGTCAATTGTTGGCCCTACATTGACACTTCCGAGATTCGTGATTCCGAGGAACGAGGAATCCCCGCGAGCGGTATCTCCTTGACATCGCGAACACCGGGAAGGACAGATCGCCATGCTCCGGCCGGGCGGCGTTGTTGAATCGAGGGAGTCCGCTACAATCGTCATCCCATCGTCGGCAGTCGCGTCTGGGAGCCTGGAGAGTTTGGTGTCGACCCTTCGTCAGATTCAATGTGGACCATGGTCACGCCTGAGGGGGCAACAACGACCGTATTTGTGGACAATGCAGACGCTGGCGACGATGAACCGGATCTCGTTCTGGACTCGGCATCGCGCGTCATCTACGAGGCCCAGCGTCGATCACCGACGATCGCCACCTTCTGATTCGCAGCCACTGTTGGGTCTTCGCTCCATCGGGATTAACGACGCGGCCCTGGCGACTTGCCACAACCGCATCCGTGCGTCCAGGTCACTTCCCAGGCCAGGTGCTGTGTTGCCGGGTCGTCAGTCGGCCATCCATCAGTGTGACAGACTCCACAAATCTCACGACATTAACCGACCACAACACTTGACGAAACCGGTTGCGGGGTGCACGCTACACATGTGCCTTGACACGGGGGTTGCAAGGCGCAGCGGGCATGCAGCACATGCGCCGGCGAACAACTGTTTCCCTTTAATTGAATCGGCGACAGGGCAAGGCCTTGCGCTTCTCCCTCTCGCCAGGCCGGCGACATCGTCTTGCTCTTCGAACCAACGCACCTCTCGGATATGGCGCCGAACCTTTGGACCGGTTCCACGCGTTCCAATTCACGAGTGGATGTGAACGTGGCGCCGGGTGGTCACGATCGAGTGATCCGATGCGGACGGCGTTTCCCCCGGAACAGGGTCTGGTCTTCCCAAGGCGTCGAGTGGATGAGCAACCATGATCGAAGCGCCGCCAACCCACAGCATTGGCCAGCCGGCTACGGTTGACCGGGTTCGGTCGTTCACCGCCGAACCAATCCCCCACCCCCTCACGCCCCTTGTTGGCCGCGCCCGGGAAGTTGAAACGTCCCTTGATTTCCTCGCCAAACCCGAGTTGCGATTGCTGACGCTCACTGGCCCCGGCGGCGTCGGCAAAACCAGGCTTGCCTTGCGCGTCGCCAGCCTCCTTGCCGACGACGACGACTGGAGTGTGGTCGTCGTCAACCTCGCCACGGTGCGCGATGCGACACTGGTGCGATCCGCCATTGCCCAGGCGATTGGCGTCCCGGTCGGCGACCAGGCAACGCTGATGTCGCGGCTCGTGACCACGATCGGCGATACCCAGGCACTGCTTGTGCTCGACAATTTCGAGCATGTGATCCGCGAGGCCGAAATTGTGGTCGAGTTGCTTTCGCATTGTCCGGGGCTGAAGGCGCTCGTCACCAGCCGCATGCCGCTGCACGTCCAGGGCGAACAGGAATTCACCGTACCGCCGCTCCTCCCCCCGGAACCGGGCGTCGCCAGCGACCTCGACGATCTGGCGGCCAACGAAGCGGTTGTGCTCTTCGTTCAGCGCGCGCGCGCCGCGAATCCTGAATTTCAACTGACCTCAGCCAACGCCGATGTCGTCGCCGAAATCTGTTCCCGGCTCGACGGATTACCGCTCGCGCTCGAACTCGCTGCCGCCCGGATCAAGATATTTTCGGCGGAGTCGCTGCTCAAGCGCCTGAACGACCGGCTGGAAGTCCTGACCGGCGGTCCTCGCGACCTGCCTTCCCGGCAACGTACGATGCGCGATGCGATTCGCTGGAGCTACGACCTGCTCTCACCCGATGAACAGGTCGTGTTCAGGCGTTTGGCGATGTTCAGCGGTTCGTTCTCGCTTGGCGCCGCCACAGATATCGTCGACTTCGCCGGCGAGGACGACGACTTGCCGGAGGGACCAGTCGACGTCCTCGACTCCATGCTCTCACTGCTCGACAAGAGCCTCATCCTGCGGGTCGACCGTGGAGAACACGAGTACCGGTTCCGGATGTTGGAAACGATCCGCGAATTCGGGTTGGGTCAACTCAACGACGCGGGCGAAACGGACATTGTCCGTCG
Organism: Chloroflexia bacterium; assembly: GCA_013698495.1. GTDB lineage: Bacteria > Chloroflexota > Chloroflexia > Thermomicrobiales > UBA6265 > JACCYX01. The sequence continues at coordinate 3,865 of JACCUV010000410.1, read as the reverse complement.
ACGCGTGTTGCGATTCTTCACCGATCTCGTCGTCTCCCTCGAATTCGACTTCATCGGGCCCAACCAGCACATCATCCTGCGTCGACTCGATCATGAGGTTGGCAACCTGCGGCTGGCGTTGCAAGCCGGACTCGATCTCGACGGAGAAGCCTCGGCCGAAGGAGTGAGGCTGGCCTCCGGACTCTGGCGATACTGGCTGGTGCGCGGCCAGCTGAGCGAAGGGTCGCGTTGGCTCAGCCGTACGCTCAACGTTGCCACCAGTGTTCCGGTTGGTGTCCGCGCCCTCGCCCTCAACAACCTCGGCAATCTCGCGCTCGAACTGAGTCAATACACCAAGTCCCACGCCTGCTACATGCAAAGCATGGAGTTGTATAAATCGATCGATGACAACAGTGGCATGGGCGATGAACTCAACAACATGGGGTTGCTGGAACTGATTCAGGGCAAGTTCGACGCCGCCAGGGTGCTGCTCGAACGGAGCCTTGCCGTCCGCCGCCAGATCGGCGACACCATTGCGTTGCCGGCGACCCTGAGCAATCTTGGCGATATCGCCTGCTTTGAGGAAGACTACGATCTGTCCGACTCCTATCACATCGAGGCCTTGGCGATTCGACGCGAAATCGGCAACAAGCGCGGGATTGGCATCTCGCTGAGCAATCTCGGGATGGTCGCATGGTTGCGCGGCGACACCGATGGCGCGGAACGCTGGTACGCGGAGGGCATGGAGTACGCGGTTCAGGTCGACGATCACTTCAGCAAGGCGGGCATCCTGCTTGGGCAAGGCAAAATTGCGGTGCGGCGGGGCAAGCTTAAGGAAGGCATGCACCTGCTCACGCAGGCGTTGCTGATCCTCCGGCAAATGGGATCGCGGCGCCTGATGGCCGATGTCGTCGACGCCCTGGCCACGGCCGCCGCCAGCGATGGACGGTATGTGTCGGCCGGGCGACTGATCGGCAGCACAACCACGATGCGCGAAGGGCACCAGATCGGGATCACGCATCGCAGCAAGCTCGAGATCAATGAATTGCTGACCGAGCTGCACGCCAAACTCGGCGACGATGGTTTCAACGCGGCGTTCGCGTCTGGAAAACGTCAATCCCTCGAAACCGCGGTCGATGAGGCCATCGTGCTCGCCGAGGCCATCTCCGAAGCCGAGGATCTGCGCCTCGCCGAGGAAGCGGCCCTGCCCGACGCCAATCTCGGCCTGATCGCCGCCGACGAGCTCGGTCTCACGCCACGCGAACGCGAGGTGCTGGTGTTGCTGGCCGACGGCTTGAGCGACAAGGAAATCGCGGACTCGCTGTACATCAGCCCGCGCACAGCCATGACCCACGTTGGCAACATCCTCGCCAAGCTGGGCGTGAACAAACGCACCCTCGCCGCCAGCGTTGCCGTCCGCCGCGGCCTGGTCTTCGCCACCACCGACCTTAGCCACAATCGCCTGGACATGACTGGCGATATCAAGGGTCCGCCAAATGGCTCTCCAAGCACAGCTCGACCGATCCCCCCGGAACCCGACCCGCTCTCCGTCGAAACGGTATAGTCAACACCGGACAATTTGTCATCCCACTCTGGAGCACTGAGTGCTGCGTCCAACCCTGATTCACACTTCACCAAACGACACTCTGACGAAGGAAGAGTCTCCCGCCCAGAGCGCAGCCGAAGGGCCTGTTCCGCGTCAGCGGATGCATCCGGGCGGCCTTGTCAGACACCGACTTCGTCGGAAGCGCTTCGCTGATATCCAGCAGGGCCGATGTTTCGCAGGCACTCAACATGACGGCCCTTTAAGGACGAATCCGACAATCTGCCTTGGCCAATGTACTGAGTTGTCATTCCGACGCAGGTGCTTGAGGCGCCTGCACGGATAATGGTGACGTTTCGTCCACTCAGGCATCGGCGGCAGAGAGCCATCCCTCAATCGGCTTCAATACGTGGCGCGGCCACCCGAAATGTCGAACACCGCCCCTGTGCTGAAACTCACCGACTCCGAACAGAGGAATCCGACAAGGGCCGCGACTTCCTCCGGTTGCCCGACCCGACCCATCGGAATCCGGCTCGTCATGTAGGCGACGTGTTCATCGGTGACCTGCTTGAGAATGTCGGTCTCGATCACGGCGGGAGTCACGGCGTTGACGAGGACACCCTGCATCGCCACCTCTTTGGCGATCGCCTTGGTCAAGCCAATCACACCCGCCTTTGCCGCCGAATAGGGAACCGCGTTCGGGTTTCCTTCCTTGCCCGCGATCGAGGCGATGTTCACGATTCGCCCGTAGCCGCGCTCGATCATGCCCGGCAGCACGGCGCGGCAGCCGATGAAGACCCCGCTCAGGTCGATCGCGATAACCTGCCGCCACTCAGCGACCGAAAGCTCCCATGTCGGAGCCGCGCGACCGGCGATACCCGCATTGTTGACGAGGATCGAAACCGGACCCAGAGCCGAACCGATTGACTCGATGCCGCCCGCCCACTGCTCCTCATCGGTCACGTCGAGGCGCAAGCCGATCGCGCCCTGCCCGAGATCGCGGGCCGCGCGGGAGGCAGCTTCCGCATCGATGTCGGCGATCGCGACCGAGGCTCCGTCGGCCGCCAGTCGCTTTGCGATCGCCAGGCCAATTCCGCGGGCGCCGCCCGTGACGATCGCCACCTGTCCTGTCAAGGTCGTCGAACCGTCGGACAATGCACGCACACCCCATCGGTTGCCGACTGCCGGCGCCGTTTCCGCCTATCCTGTGTCGATAGTATCCGGGACGTGCGATCCTGTATAGCAAGTCGCGCCCTGGTTGATTCTCCCCCAACCGTCACTCTGACGAAGGAAGAGTCTCCCGGCGAGGCCGGTCTACGTCAGCGGACGCTCTTCGGCATCCCCATCAGGCGCCAACTTCGTCGTCGAGTGCTTTGCCGTATCCAGCGGGGCCGGATTCTTCCGCTTCGCGTCAGATTGACGCCGCGTTGTGGGCGAAACTGGTAGGCGGGCCTGGACAGTGCGCCGAGGAACGAGGAAACACCCTGTGCCCACAACGCTGATTCGCAACGCGACGCTGGTGGCCACCATGGACGATGCCGATCGCGAGATCGCCAATGGCGCCATCCTGATCGATGGTTCCCGGATCGTCGCTGTTGGCGAAACCGACGCGATCGAGGCAGATGCCGACGAAACGATCGACTCCACCGGCATGGTGCTGCTGCCAGGTCTGGTCAACACCCACCATCACTCCTTCCAGACATTGACCAGAGCGATTCCCGCCGCCCAGAACGTCGATCTCTTCACCTGGTTGCGAACCCTCTATCCGATCTGGGCCGGTCTCACGCCAGAGGCGATCCAGGTTGGCGCCCGCGTCGCACTGGCTGAGCTGCTGCTTTCCGGCTGCACGACCGCCAGCGACCACACCTACATCTGGCCGAACGGGTCGAGGATCGACGATCAAATCGAAGCCGCCCTTGACCTCGGTGTCCGCTTCCACGCCTCCCGCGGCTCGATGTCGGTGGGCGAGGGCAAGGGCGGGCTTCCGCCCGATTCGGTCGTGGAAGCGGAAGATGCGATCCTCGCCGATTCACGACGGGCGATCGAGCAGTTCCACGATCCCGAACCCGGCGCGATGATCCGAATCGTGCTCGCCCCCTGTTCGCCATTCAGCGTTTCGCCCGACCTGATGCGGGAAAGCATCGCCCTCGCCCGGTCGTATGGCGTACACTCGCACACCCATCTCGCCGAAACCCGCGACGAACACGACTTCTGTATGTCGACATTCGGGCGGACGCCGGTGGAACTATGCGAAGACCTGTTGTGGCTGGGCGAGGATGTCTGGCACGCCCATTTCGTGCATCCATCCGACGACGAAATCGTGCGTTCCGGTCGCTCGCGGAC
>JACCUV010000404.1 GCA_013698495.1 Chloroflexia bacterium | reverse complement strand
CTCGCTGCTGATGTAGAGTCCGAGACCAAGGCCAGGCACCGCGCTCGTTGACGCCACGCGGGTGCGGTAGAACGGGGTGAAGACGGCATCGCGGTCGTTGGCGAGAATCCCGGGGCCGAGATCGACGATGCTGATATCGACGGACGGGGTGTCGCCATTGAGCGTGCCTGGTTCGATCAGGACCGAGATCGTGCCATCGTTGGCATATTTGACGGCGTTGCCGACAAGGTTGTCCAGCACCTGGTGCAACCGGTCGCCGTCGACATAGACCTCCAGGGAGTGCTGAAAGGCTGAAATTTCGATTTCATGCCGGGTGGCGGTCGCATTCCAGGAATCTACGACAGATCGACAGATCGGAACAATGTCGGTTGGCGCTCGTCGAATCCGGAGTCGACCGGCGCGAAGCCGGGAGACATCCAGCAAATCGTCGACGAGGCGGGTCATGCGGTCGACGTGTTGTTGCAGGGTCTGCAGCCAACTGACGTGTTCGTCGTGATTTCCGGCGCGTTGCAGATCCCGGGCAACGAGTTGCGCGAAACCGCGGATCGGGGTGAGCGGTGAGCGCAATTCGTGAGAGACCACGGAGATGAACTCGTCCCGAAGTCGCTCCGCCTCCTTGAGGGGACCGACATCCTGGAAGATCCCGACGATCGCGTCGATCGTGCCATCGTCGGCGCGGACCGGCGCGGCACTGGCGACCACGGGGACAAGCGTCCCATCGGGTTGGCGCACGGTGAGTTCGACACCGGTGACGACAACACCTTCGTTGAGGACGCGAAGAATCGGGTTTTCCACCTCGGAGTCTGAACTGGAGATGACGCCGAGGCGGTCGGCGCGTCTGGCCTCGGGTGGACTGTCGAGGTGAACTCCAAACATGCGCTGTGCCGCGGCATTGGAGGCAACGATGATGCCACGTGGGGGCCGGGCCACCATCACCGCTTCCGGAATCGTCTGGATCACGGCCTGCAAACGGCGGTAGTGGTCCTGGACCCGATCGAGCAGTTCATCCTGATCGTCGGCGAGTCGGGCCGCTTCCATAAACGCGATCGTGCGATTGGCCAGCGCCGTGAGCCGGGCGATCGCTGTCATCCCGAACCGATAGGGGACATAGAGACCGACCCACGCCACGCCCACAAGTTTGTCATTTGGGTCGATCAACGGCACGCCGACGACGGAGCGGGTGTGGCGATTGGTAGCGAGAATGTCGTCTACTTCATCGTCGACCAACGTATCGTACACGGCGATCGGTCGACGCTCGAGCGCGACTCTGCCGGCAAACCCGCTTCCGACGCTCACGTCAACCGCCCGGCCTCTGACCGCGTCTTCGACCGCCTCGTCCTCTCCGTACACGGCGGCACGAATCAGTGTCGAGCTGGAGGCATCGAGCAAATACAGGGCGCCGGTCGAGGTGCGGTTGACACGGACCATGGCGGTCAGGATGGTGGCGAGGACGTTGACATAGGCCGGTTCGTTGCCGGGGGGACGCTGGGCGGCGGCAATCTCGACCGCGCTCAGGGCAGTGTTGGCGGCCCGCAGGGCCGCTGCTTCCAGACGGGCGGCGGCGCGGTCGTACTTGAGGTGCTCGATCGTGACAAGGGCAGCCGCGGAGGCCAGCGCAAACACCAGAATCGTGATCGCGGCAGTCAGACGATTGAAGGCATCGATCGATCCAGCCTCGCCGAGGAAGAAGAGATCCAGGCAGATCAGGGAAACCAGCGTCGCGGCAACGCCGCCCACCCAATCGGCAATGTACGTGGACAAGCCGACGCATAGCAGCAGACACAGAACGGGGACAGTGTTAAGGCCATGTCCGTGAAGTGGACTCAGCACAACCGCGACGGCGAGCGAGGCTACCGCCGCGACGAGCAGCCGCCACGGCTCGATTCTGGCGTCCCGCATCGAGGTAACGTGCTCACCGCCGACGGAAACCCACCGATGCGATGCGGAAACAGACTGGCGCAGCGAACCTCGCACCGTCGGTCCGGTCCGTCGAAGCCGCTCCCAGGTCTCGGGCGCCATTCGGGCCTGGGCCCACTTCTTCGATTCCTCAAACATGGTGGGAAATCACTTGACCGCTCCGATGTTGCCGGGTTCCAGCTTCGTGAGATCGGTTGGACGCTCTGGCACGTCCTGCCGATGACGATTGGGTCAGGCGCTCCAGACCCTCTGGAGCATTGTACAAGGGGCACGGACCCGACCAATCGGCTTGGGCGGCCCGCCCGAAATGACGGTGCACACGGGAACGGAAGCAAAGCGGACGCACGGCGATTTCCGTGTAGAATCGTCGATTGGCGCTCCGTTGCGATGGCCACATCGACCAGTCGCGGACCAGCCGAACCAACCGCCGTCAAACAGGATCAGGAGATCTCTACGTGACCGATGTCACCGTCATTCCGGCCTCGCCAACCCTGATGGACGAACCAATTATGGACATAACAGTTGTTGGGGCCGGTCCGACCGGTCTCTTCGCGGCATTCTACGCGGGGCTGCGGGGAGCCAGCGTCCAGGTTATCGACTCGCTTGAGGAAGTTGGCGGCCAGTGCAGCGCGATGTATCCCGAAAAGTACATTTACGACGTGATCGGGTATCCCATGGTTTTGGCCAAGGACTTCGTCGCCGCCTGCCTCGATCAGGCGCTTCGTTCGAATCCCACGCTTCATCTTCGTGAACAGGTGCAGACGCTGGAGCCGTTGGCCGATGGGACGTTCATTCTGCACACGACCAAGGGTCAGCGTCGGAGCCGGACCGTGATCATCGCCGCCGGGGTCGGCGCGTTCGAGCCGACAAGACTCGGCGCGGCGGGTGTCCCGGAACTCGAAGGTCGAGGAATCCACTACTTCGCGAAGCACATCGAGGAGTTCCGTGACAAAAACGTGGTGATCGTAGGCGGTGGCGATTCGGCGGTCGATTGGGCGCTGACGCTCGAGCCGTTGGCCCGAACCGTCAACCTGATTCACCGATCGAAGTTCCGCGCACACGAAACGACGGTTGCCGACCTCGAGGCCTCGACCGTGACCCTGCACTATCCCGGATACGAAGTAGTCGAGGTGCGGTCGGGCCCGGGTGGCCGCATCAGCGGTCTGACCTTCCGGCATCTGGAAGGGCACACGCAGGACCTCGATGTCGATGAGTTGATTTGCGCAATTGGTTTCAAGGCCGATCCAGGTCCGATCAAGACGTGGAATCTGGAGTTGCAACGCAATCAGGTCATTGTCGACAAGGTCACGCTTCAAACGAACATCCCGGGAGTGTTCGCGGCGGGCGACATCGCATCGTATCCCGCCAAGTTCAAGCTGATCGCGAATGGGGCCGGGGAAGCGGTGACGGCGGTTAACCACGCCGTGCAGCACATCGATCCGAGCGCGAGGCTCGACGCCGGTCACTCGACTACGATCATGGAGAAGCGAGAGAAGGCCGCCGCGATCTAATACCCCCCAAGACCTGCGCGTTCCCGAACCCTGGTCATCGTGCCGCTCGCATAGGCTCGGGCCTTTCCGGCGCCGGAGCGAAGGACGCCGTCAATGATTTCGGGCGAGGCATCGAGTTCGAGGAGGCGTTGCTGGATCGGTTCGATCGCCGTCACGATGGACTCTCCCAACTCGGACTTGAAGGCGCCATAGCCTCTACCCGCGAACTGCTCCTGCACAGCTTCGGGCGTCATTTCGTTGAGGATGGAATAGATCGAGATCAGGTTGGTCAGGGCCGGTTTGCCGGGATCGACAACGATCTCGGTTCCTGAGTCCGTCACGGCCCGTTTGATCTTGCGTCGGATTTCATCCGGCTTGTCGCCAAGCGCAATGTAGCTGTTGGGATTGGGGGAGCTCTTGCTCATCTTCTTCGCTGGATCGTCCAGGGACATGATTCGGGCTCCATCCGGTTTGATGTCGGGACGCGGAAGCACGAACGTTTCGCCATAACGTTGGTTGAACCGGTAGGCGACGTCGCGGGTGAGTTCGATGTGCTGTTTCTGGTCCTCGCCGACCGGAACCAGGTCGGCGTCGTAGAGCAGAATGTCCGCGGCCTGGAGCACGGGGTAGGTGAAGAGCGCGGCGCTGACGGATTCATCCTGCCCGCCCGATTTGTCCTTGAACTGTGTCATTCGCCGAAGTTCGCCAAACTGTGTGACCGATTGCAGAACCCAACACAGTTCGCTGTGCTCGGCGACATCGGACTGCACGAACAGGGTGCAGGCGTCCGGATCGACGCCCGCGGCGACGATTGTGTTGGCCAGATTGCGAATGTTTGCACGCAACGAATCGCGCGTCGTCGCAAGCGACAACGCATGCAAGTCGACGATGCAGAACGAGTTGTCGTACATCTCCTGCTGATTGACCCAATTCCGGATGGCGCCCAAGTAATTTCCCAGATGAAAGTTGCCCGAAGGTTGGATGCCAGAGAGGACCCGGAGCTTTCGATCGGTTTGCGGCGCCGACTCGACCCGCGGAAGTTGTTGTTGCGTCGCCATCTACGTCGTTGATCCTCTGGGTAAGAAGCAAGCACGATTGCCCCACCGGTCGCGGGCGCCTCGAACAACAGTATACAAATGCGGGCGGGTCTTAATCGTGAAGGGAGGTGGGTGTGACCGTTGTCGGCGGCGCGATCAATCATCCTCCACGATCGCTATGGAGCGACATGTCATACGATGAAACGAAGGAGAACCGATGGCGCGCCGGTATTAGGAGTCCTTCCAAGGGCAGAAGGCGCTGCGACGACGGCGCTGTTACGCAAGGGCGACGGCAAGCGGCTCGGGAACAGCGGTTTCTGTCTCCTCATCGCATTCCGGAAGCCAGTCCGCGCCGTAGGCGCGCATGCTCTCGATAACGGGCAGCAGGGCGATGCCCTTTTCGGTCAACGTGTATTCGACTCGGGGCGGGACTTCGGCAAAGCACTTGCGGTTGACGACTCTCGCGTCTTCCAGTTTCTTGAGGCGCTCCGAGAGCGTCTTGGGGCTGATTCCCCGAAGGGATCGCTCGAGTTCGCTGAACCGCTTTTCGCCGTCAAC
>JACCUV010000385.1 GCA_013698495.1 Chloroflexia bacterium | reverse complement strand
AGCGAGACATCTTCGATCGCCAGATGGCTGCGTTCGATCAGGCGCAACAGCACATCCAGCGGACCTTCGTACGCCGGAAGCCGAAGCTGGTAATTGGAAAGAATCGGCGCAACGCCGTTGCCCACCTGTTCCATACAGACACATTCTACCCTGTGAACGGTCAGTTATGAATGGAGGAAGCGTGATTCATATTCTGGTGTCTATGACGCCGAGCGGGCATGGGGATTTCGTAGGGGAGGAATAACGGGCCTTGAACTTCATCTGGACATCCCGGATCTGGCCCGAGTATGTCCTCCCGCCCAGGCTCACCGAATACTTGCTGGGCGAACGACTGCAGGGTGCGGTTGAGTCCGGTCTGTATCGCCTGGATTAGATGGAGTGGCAGTCGACGCCCATGTCCCTGGCCCCATACCAAGATGTGAATCGCACCCGAATGCAGGCAGCCTCTTGCACTGAAAATTCAGATTCCGAAGTACACCGCGTCGAAGATAAGTTGGCGCACCGGGACCATGATGCCATTGACCAGCGACCCACCAAGTTGTCCGCCGACGAAGAACAGCAGGAGCAGGATCATGAACCCGTATTGCTCGAGCGGCGCCAACACTGGCCGCCAGAAATCTGGCAGGATGCCCATCAGGATTTTGTGGCCATCGAGGGGCGGAACAGGAATCATGTTGAACGATGCCAAAAGCACATTCACCAGCATGAACGTCTCGACCATCATCGCGGTCTGGCCGCTGAGTTCGATGTGCCCACGAATCGCGAGCTGTATCGGGATTGCCGCGATCAGGGCCTGGGCGACATTCGAAAGCGGACCGGCGAAGGCCACGAGGGCCATGCCGCGATTGCGATGCCGTGCGAACGAATGGGTGAATCGAGACGGACTCACGGGAACCGGTTTACCCCAACCGATGAACGGAAACCCGATCGAGATCATCACCATCCCGAAGAACCCGATTGGATCGAAGTGCATCATTGGGTTCAGGGTGATCCTGCCAAGATCGCGCGCGGTGCTGTCGCCGAGTTTGTACGCGGTCCAGGCATGCATCACTTCGTGGATCGTGATGGCGACGACGAACGAGATGAGGAAGGCGATGATCTGATCGGGTTCGCGGAGGTTGGGGCTGAGGTTCAATGTTTGGTCCTCGGTCAAAAAGTGAACCGGCGAAGGCGCGCGATTTGCGCGTCACCGCCGGTTCAAAGGTTTCAGGCGGCAAGGCTAATCAGCGGCGCGCGCTTCGGTCTGTTCCGCGGTATCGGCGCCCGAGCCAGGATAGAGGTGGCAGGCCACATGATGGCCACTTCCCTGGTCTGAGAAGATTGGATCGATGCGCTTGCAGACGTCCATCACATACGGGCAGCGAGTGTGGAACCGGCAGCCCGACGGTGGATTGATTGGACTTGGGACATCGCCCGTGAGGATGATCCGCTCGCGCTGCTTCTCGATCACCGGATCGGGAATCGGCACCGCCGAAAGCAACGCCTTGGTGTAGGGATGGAGCGGATTGTCATAAAGATCGTTGCGATCGGCCAATTCCACGATCTTGCCAAGGTACATTACGGCGACGCGGTTGGAGATGTGGCGGACGACTGAGAGATCGTGGGCGATGAAGAGGTAGGTGAGTCCAAACTGGTCCTGCAGATCCTCGAGGAGGTTGACGATCTGCGCCTGAATCGAGACATCGAGCGCCGAGACCGGTTCGTCGCAGACGATGAAGTCGGGGTTCGCGGCCAGCGCCCGCGCGATGCCGATGCGCTGACGCTGACCACCCGAAAACTCATGCGGATAGCGATTGGCGAAATACGGGTTGAGCCCAACCGTTTGCAGCAACTCCTGCACGCGTTGGGTGCGCTCGTTCTTGGCGACGAGTTTGTGAATCTGCATCGGTTCGGAGACGATGTTGCCGACCGTCATCCGCGGATTCAGGGAGGCGTATGGATCCTGGAAAATCATCTGCAGGTGACGCCGCATCTTGCGCATCTGCGAGCTATCGAGTGTGGTCAGGTCGCTGCCGTTGAACACCACGTTCCCGGCGGTTGGCTTGTAGAGTTGGAGGATGGCGCGGCCGGTAGTGGACTTGCCGCAACCGGACTCACCCACAAGACCGAGCGTTTCTCCCCGCTTCACGGAGAACGAGACGCCATCGACCGCTTGCACGGCGCCGACTTTCCGCTGGAAGATGATGCCTTGCGTCAGCGGGAAATGCATTTTGAGATCGCGAACATCGAGCAGTGGCTGACCGTCACCTTGGGCGGCAGCCGTTGCATTGCTTTGCTGGGCGACAGCGGCGGACATGCGTCTTTCCTCCAAGGTTAATCCGGGCGCGACTGACTGGGAGAGATACCCAAATCCTGTATCTCCGGATTGAGGTCACTGGTCGGATCGGACGGAACGGGATGACCGTGTTCGAGGGCGACCTTGTCCTGGTCGTCTTCGCGATGCACTTCTTCCCAGAACCAGCAGGCCGAATAGTGACCCGGTTTGACTTCGAGAAGGGGCGGATTCTTTTGTTCGCACTTCTCCCGCGCATAATTGCAGCGCGGCACGAACGGGCACATATCGGGTAGTTCAATGAGATCGGGCGGAAGACCGCGGATCGGTTGCAGCTTTTCCTTGTCCCGAGCATCGAGCCGGGGAATCGACTTCATCAGGCCGACTGTGTAGGGATGTCGAGGATTGGCGAAGATCTCTTCGGTCTTCGCTGTCTCGACTATGTGCCCGGCATACATGACCTGCACTCGGTCCGCCATGCCGGCGACAACGCCCATGGAGTGGGTGATCAGGATCACGCCGGCCCCGGTTTCGCTCTGGAGGTTGCGCATCAGGTCCAGAATCTGGGCCTGGATCGTTACATCCAGCGCGGTCGTCGGCTCGTCCGCAATCAGCAATTTCGGGTTGCACGAAAGCGCCATCGCGATCATCACGCGTTGGCGCATGCCGCCAGAGAATTGGTGCGGATACTGGTCGACCCGGCTCTCGGGATTGGGGATGCCGACCATGCTCAGCAGTTCGATGGAGCGAGTTTTCGCCTGGGATTTGTTCATTCCCATGTGCAGTTGAAGCGATTCGCTGATCTGGCGATTGATCGTCAGCACCGGATTGAGCGACGTCATCGGGTCCTGGAAAATCATCGCGATATCGTTGCCGCGAATCGAGCGAACCTGCTCCTCGGACATCTTGATAATGTCGCGGCCATTGAACGTCACTTCGCCGTTGACGATCTTGCCTGGTGGATTCGGAATCAGCCGCATGATCGAAAGCCCGGTCATGCTCTTGCCGGAACCGGACTCGCCCACGACGCCGAGCGTTTCTCCGGGCATGACGTAGAACGACACGTCATCCACGGCTTTCACAACACCGTCCTGGGTGAAGAACTGCGTCTGCAGGTTTTTCACTTCCAACAATGGTTGACCACCGGATGGTGTTGCCTCAAGTGGGGACGTGGTTGTCTGCGCTTGTGCCGCCATCCTCGCTCCTCTGTGCCCCTTCCCGACCTTGGGAATGCGGGCGACTGCCGGATTTGGCAGACCATATGCCGTGCGCGAACGTCATTTGAATGACGTTGGTTTCGGAGGGTGATTCAATCGGCTCCGTACCGCATGGATGCTCGAGTCGTCCCCCCGGCAACGTGACCACTGGCCACGCATCCGGAACGTCGATTCCAAATGGCTTCTGAGTGTGCACGATAGCACAACGCCACATCGTCGGCAACGCATTCGCGGTTTCCTGAATGAGGAGTGCGCTTCCTGATTTGCCGTTCGGCCACGCCATTCTCAGCCATTGTGAACGAAAACGTCGTCTCGGCACAACTTTTCAGACAAATACCGAGAGCACATGTGTATAGGGCTACTTCGGAAGGGCGAGTCAAGCTCGAGGCCAGGGCGGACCGATCGACAACGTTACCTTGGCGCCGCGTCGATAAACGCGCGGGCGGCAACCGCGAGCATCCCCGGTGAATTGGGCACGATCATCGAGAATCCGCGATCAACGGCGGATTTCGCCGCCTCTACGCTGAACGCGACGGTGCCGAGTTTGATGCCTTTGGCACGGGCGCGGTCGACGACCCGATCGGCGACGGCCAAGGCCTCCGGATGCCCGGGTTGCCCCGGGAAACCCATCGACTGGGCCAAATCGTTGGGACCAACGAAGAGCACGTCGAGTCCTGGCACGTCCAGAATGGTGTCCAGGTTGGCGAGGGCGTCAATGTGCTCGAACTGGATCATCGTCAGCACGCGATCGTTGAGCGCCGGCACGATCTCGGTCGCCGGGCGTTCGAGACCCCAGTCGAACGTCCGGCCGCCGGCCAGGCCGCGCGCGCCCTCAGGCCAATACCTGGTGGCCTCGATCGCCTGGGCTGCTTGCGCGGCATTGTTGACCTGGGGAATCATCACGCCGGAGATTCCGATGTCGAGAAACTTCAGGATCACCTGTTTGTCGTTCTGGCCAACACGGGCGAATGGCTCGACTCCGCGCGCTTCCGCCGCGAGGATCATCGGATACGCCGATTCCGGCGCTAGTGGGCCGTGTTCGGCGTCGAGGAGCACGAAGTCGAAACCGGCGACGGCGAGAATCTCGACGTCGAGGGCCGAGGTCGTGGGCATGAAACATCCGTAGACAATGTCCCCGGCCGCCAGCTTCTCCTTGACAGCGTTCTTCATATTCATTTACGACTCCCTCAATTGATAGGATACAACGAGCCACGGCGAATAGAGTCCGCCGCCTGGAGATGTCTCATGGGGGCCCCTCGATGAAGCCTCCGTCATTGTTGATGAATACCGCGAACTGCGCAATTGAGGGGCACGTCAGGGATATGGCGACTACGATCTCCGAAGTCAACACCAGCGCGGAGGATCGCCCGTTCTGGGTGGCGTTCCTGTTGGCGGACATCGCGTCGTCGTTCACGATGCTGTCGTTGCTCGAACACTTCGGGTCGCTCGAATCGGCATGGACGGCCGATGAAGTGAAGCTTCGTCGTGTACTGGGAGGCCGCGCCCGAGCGCTTGGCGGCGTTTTGCGAACGCGATCTTCGATCGATGTTCCTTCTGTCATGGAGAAGCTGGAACGCGATGCAGTTTCGGTTGTGACGTTGGCGGAAAGTGGTTACCCTCGGCTTCTGCGTGAGATTGCCGCTCCACCACCAGTTCTTTTCTACAAGGGCCAGTTGCTGGAAACCGATTCCATGGCGGTGGCGGTCGTTGGCACGCGCAAATCCACCGCATATGGCCGCGAGCTGGCGACCGAACTGGGCGCCGGTTTGGCGAAGGCGGGCGTCACCGTCGTGTCGGGCATGGCCACTGGCATCGACGGGTTTGCGCACAAGGCCGCGCTGGATGCCGGTGGCCGCACGATCGCCGTGCTCGGGAGTGGCATCTACGACATCTATCCGCGAGAGCACGTCAGTCTGGCGCGACGAATCTGGGAACAAGGGGCTTTGGTGTCGGATAATCTTCCCGATGCCAAACCCGATCGCTGGAACTTCCCGGCCCGCAACAGGATCATTTCCGGACTCTCACTCGGAGTCGTGGTTGTCGAGGCTCCGGAAAAGAGCGGGGCCCTGATAACGGTCGATTTCGCGGCCGATCAGGGTCGCGATGTGTTTGCCGTGCCCGGCATGGCGACGTCGAGCGCCAGTGCGGGGTGCAACCGGATTTTGCGAGACGGCGCCAGGCTGGTTCGTTCCGCCGCCGACGTGATTGAGGATTTGCGCATCCATGCCTCGGCCGAACCGATCGAGGCGCAGCAACCACTGTTGCTCGATGAGCACGAGCGGCGCGTACTCAATGTGCTGACCAGCGAACCCCGGCACATCGACGATGTCGTTGAGACGAGCGGCATACCGATGCCCCAGGTCTCGGCGATTTTGTTGATGTTGGAACTTCAACAACTTGTGCGAAATGGCGGGGCGCAATACTACACTCGGCGCTGAGCCAACCTGGATGATGGTTGAAACGAATTCGACGGGGCCGGAACTGGTACCCGCCCGCATCGGTTTACCGCCAAAAGCGACGGTCACTTCCACCTGGAACGTTTGGTAAAGAGTGCGGGCCGATTTGTTGAAGAGAACCAACGAATACCAGAACGCGCCTTGACAGAACTTGACACGGCTTCCTACTGTTGAATAAAGGAATGCTGTGGTGAGGATTGGGCGAACCCACACGGCCAGCCTCCGTCACTCGCGAGAATGTCACTACCCTGTAA
>JACCUV010000381.1 GCA_013698495.1 Chloroflexia bacterium | reverse complement strand
GAACTGGGGAGACCGGCATGGCTGTTCGGCGAGACCGTGCATCGCAACTGCACGCGCGCCGGATACTACGAGGAAGGGGTCTTCGCCGATCACTCCGGGGGAAAGGAATGCCTGGTGGAAGTCGGTTGCTGGGGCCCGGTCGTGCAGTGCAATATCACGTCGCGCGGGGCGATCAACCACGTCGGCGGCTGCATGAATGTCGGCGGCGCCTGCATCGGTTGCACGATGCCCGGCTTCCCCGACAAATTCGCTCCATTCTACAAAGCGCCGCCGGGCTCCCTTGTCTCGAGCAACACATCGCGCATCGTTGGCGGTGGCATCCGGACGCTTCGCCAGATCAGCCAGCGCGACCGCAATCGCACGCCTCTGTGGGACAAGCTGGATGCGGTGCCGAGTGGATGGGCCCGGCACAAGGGGCAACCGACGCCGGTCGACAAGGTGGCGCTTTACTTTTACGAAAAGCTGCAGTTCGCCGGCTCTGAGCGTCCCGGGCGCACGGCCGAGGACGAGCAATATCATGACTGAAACGTTGGCATGAGCTTGTGCCGCGCCACCGGTGCGGCACGGCGGGAAGGACGGAGGAATGGATAACGAATCGACGACGCGCTGGTGGATATTCTCGCTGGGCCTTGGCGCTGTGGTGATCGGCGTGGTCGCGGCGCTCCTGCTGCGCATCATTCGTGCGGCCGTGAGTATTGACGGGTACGCCTCCGACATCTGGGACGCCGGACAGAAAATCGCCGGCAATACCGCCTCGATTTGGATGCTGGGCGACACGAACTCGGTCGCTGGCCAAATCCTGGCCACAGCCCAATCGATCGACGGGCATGCGGCGGCGATCGACCAGGCGCTGACCAGTCCGGCTCAGGCCGAACCCAACGGCAGCAATCAACCGGTCACGCAATCGACCTGAGCGTCGACTGGGGAGCTGTCTCACTCAGTAGGAGAAGTGGACGATCATGCGCAAGACGCTAACGATCCTCT
The DNA here is from genome assembly GCA_013698495.1 of Chloroflexia bacterium. Taxonomy (GTDB): domain Bacteria; phylum Chloroflexota; class Chloroflexia; order Thermomicrobiales; family UBA6265; genus JACCYX01. The sequence goes on along the minus strand of JACCUV010000381.1, from coordinate 2,205 downwards.
CGGTCACCGAGGTGCTCGCGCTGGTTGCCGCCCTTGCCGCGGCGCTGGTCCGCATCGGCGGCTCGCTGATCGGCATCGAGAAGAATCTGGCGAAGGTGACGATGGGGGTGCGCGCCATCGATTCCCAGACGGCGCCGCTGGAGGAACATATCACCCAGATCAACGCGGGGTTGGCGGCCGTGGGCCAGGGGCTGGGTTCGGTCGACGGACATCTGGAACGCGTCGAAATGGCTGTCAGTCAGGAGTGAACACGAGATGTGTTTCAAGAACCTTCCGGTCGAATTCGACGCCGCCGGCAAACCGTTCCTCAAGGAAGGGATCGCCAACCCTTACGGCTATGAGCCGCGCAAAGACCTGACCCATGACCAGATCAAGGACCTACTCGCCCGTAACGGTCACATCAAGGAGGTCAACTTCGACCCGGTAACGCGAGTCGCCGGCGCGTTGGCGTTCCACAGCGTCGTCAACCTCGAGGAACGAACAGTCGTCGAAACCAACGCCGTGGCCACGCTCTTTCGCGGGTACGAAGTCATCCTCAAGGGGCGAGATCCGCGCGACGCCATCTTCATCAGCAGCCGCGCCTGTGGCGTTTGCGGCGGTGTGCACTCGACCTGCTCGGCGCTTGCCCTGGAAATGGCCTTCGGCATCCAGCCTCCGCCGCTCGGCGTCGTCCTCCGCAACCTGCTGCTGGCGGCCGAGTTCCTGTACGATCACCCGCTCCATCTGTTCCTCCTCGCCGGTCCCGACTACTCGCAGTCTGCCGTCGAAGCGACCAACCCTGAGTTATGGGAACTCGCGCTCCGTACACCGGCCGAGCACGGTGGCGTCCACGGGTACGACACGATCGCCGGGATCATGACCGATCTCAACCCGCTGTCGGGCAACCTCTATCTCGAGGCGCTCGGCATGACGCGGGTCGCCCGCGAAGCCTACGTCATCCTCGGTGGCAAGTATCCCCACCCCCAGACGATTGTGCCGGGCGGCATCAGCACCACCGTCACGCTGACAACTTTCAACGAGTACTACAGCCGCCTGCTCAAACTCGTTGACTACAGCAAGAAGGTGGCGCTGCTCTGGGACGATGTATTCGACTTCTTCCTGCGCGCCAACCCCGAGTACGCCAAGGTCGGCGCCCGGCGGAAAAACCTGATCGATACCGGTCTTTGGGACGACCCCGATGCCTACGACGCGACCTACGCCAACTGCAATGAGTGGGGGAAGGCACGATGGGCGACACCAGGCGTGATCGTCGACGGCGAGCTGCGGACAACGAACTTGCAGGACATCAACATCGGCCTCGAGGAGTTCGTGGAACACTCGTTCTACGAGGGCTGGAACGGTGAGCGTTTCCCAACTGACGAGTCCGGGGCGCCGTTAAGTCCCCATCATCCCTGGAACAAGGAAACCAAGCCTCGGCCAGACGGCATTAACTGGAAAGAAAAGTACACGTGGGATACTGCCCCGCGCTGGGACCGGATGTCGATGGAAACTGGGCCGTATTCACGGATGTGGAACACCGCCCTGGCCCAGGAGATTCCCGAAAACGACTTCATCGAAGCCACTGGTCACAGTCTCAAACTCCGCCTCCCGAAGGCCGCCACGCCCGCGCTCGATCTGGAATGGCGCATCCCGGAGGATTGGAATGCCCTGGAGCGCAACCGTGCTCGCGCCTATGCCATGGCCTACTCTGCGCTCGTCGCGATGAACGACTGGCTGCGCGGCCTGGCGATGCTGCGTGACGGCGAGACCAGGGTCAGCACCGAGTACGAGATGCCACGGCGGGGCACACAGGTTGGCGTTGGATTCTGGGGAGCCGGGCGCGGTTACCTCACCCACCACGCGGTAATCGACAACGGCAAGATCGCGAACTACCAGATTCTCACGCCGTCGACCTGGATGGCATCGCCTCGCGATCCATTCGGCAACCCGGGACCGTATGAAGAGGCGGTGATGAACACGCCGTTGCGGGAGACGTTCGACAAGCCAGAGGATTTCAAGGGGATCGATATCCTGCGCGCGATTCGCTCGTTCGATCCCTGCATGCCCTGCACAACCCATGTTTACGCCGGCGACCGAACGATCGTCCGCGAGGTCAACACGTGCGCCTGCGGCGTGGAGTGAGGCGGAATGGCGCCTGAATCGAACGATCGGACGCTCATCGCCGGAGTCGGGTATCGAAACCTTCGTGACCTCTCAGTCGGGAAC
>JACCUV010000368.1 GCA_013698495.1 Chloroflexia bacterium | reverse complement strand
GCTGGCCGATGTCGTGCGGGACGCGATCGAGGTCGGCTTCGGGAAGCGCCCGATCGACATCCCGCTGACCGGCGGCAGCCTGCCAGATGCGGTTTGGACCAAAACGCTTGGGCTGCCGTCGTTCCTGGTGTCATACGGCGATCCTCCCCAGGCCAACCACTCGCCCAACGAAAGTTACGCCGTCACCCGCATTTGGCAGGGCATCAATACGAGCGCTGCCCTGCTGGCGGGTTTGGCGACACACGACTGGTAGTGGCCGCTCTTGTGGCGGTCAATGGATTCGAGCGCCATTCTTCGCAATTACTTGCCAATGCGTTCCCCCAATCGGAGCCGCCATGAACAGCTTCTTCACCCACCTCGAATGCACCGCCTGCCACGCCACCTACCCATCGGATCAGTTGATCAAGACCTGCCCGGCCTGCGCCAAGGTGCTGTACGCCCGGTACGATCTCGACGGCGCGGCCACGGCGATGACCCTGAACGCGCTGGCACGTCGACCGTGGAATCTCTGGCGCTACGCCGAAATCATGCCGGTGCAGGACCGCGCCAACGCGCTTACCCTTGGCGAAGGTGGGACTTCCCTCATTCCGGCGCCAGCCTTGGGCCGCCTGTTCGGACTCAACAACATCACGATCAAGGATGAGGGCCAGAACCCGACTGGCAGCTTCAAGGCCCGCGGTCTCGGCGTCGCGGTTGCACGAGCGAAGGAGTTGGGCGCGACCGCCGTTGCGATCCCCTCCGCCGGCAACGCCGCGGCCGCGATGGCGGCCTACGCGGCGCGCGCCGGATTGCCAGCCGTGGTCGCGATGCCCGAGGACACCCCGGAGGTGATGAAGGCGGAGTGCCTCGCCTATGGCGCCAAGGTCCTGCTGGTCAAGGGTCTGATCAACGATTGCGGCAAGGTCATCCGCGAGGGTTCTGAGCGCTATGGCTGGTTCGATGTCTCGACCCTGAAAGAGCCCTACCGCGCCGAAGGCAAGAAAACGATGGGCATCGAACTCGCCGAGCAACTCGGTTGGCGCGTGCCAGACGTCATCGTCTACCCCACCGGCGGCGGCACCGGCATCGTCGGGATGTGGAAAGCCTTTGCCGAACTGGAGGCAATGGGTCTGATCGGTTCAAAACGACCGAAAATGGTCGTCGTCCAGGCGGCAAACTGCGCGCCGATCGCTCAGGCGTTCAAGCGCGGCGAGCGTCACGCGCCGTTGTGGGAAAACGCGGCGACGATCGCCCCCGGCATGCGCGTGCCGATCGCGATCGGAGACTACCTGATTCTCGACGCCCTGCACGAGAGCCATGGCACGGCGCTGACCGTGACTGACGACGAGTTGCTGGAGGGAATGCTTCTAGCCGCGTCCCACGAGGGGCTGTTCGTCGCGCCCGAATCCGGGGCTGCGGTGATCGCCACCCGCATCTTGCGCGAGCAGGGCTTCCTCGCCGCCGGCGACGAGGTCGTGATCTTCTCCACCGGTCTCGGCCTGATGCACACCGACCTGATTCCGACGAACGACCTGCCCATCCTCGACCCGGCCAATCCCGACGCGCTCGACGGGGTCGGCTGATTGCCGGACGATCGATCGTCGCTCGCAGATCGCATTCCACAAGCGTCGATCACTCGCCATTCGATAGATATTCGTTTCGAGAGACACAAAATCTTCTTGTCTCATACGCCCTTCGGATGAACAAGTAGCTGCGGTCCCGAGCTTGCGAGGGATCACTTCGCCCGTGGCGTGCCGATGGCGGGCGGAGCAAGCTCCGCAACCCTACCCGAAGAAACGACAACCGGAGACTGCCTCGTCGGGCATACTTGGCAGTCGAAGCCGGAAATTGCTTTTCAAGGACTGCAATGGCCCACGGGAACCACAACTCAGCCACCGGCAGCGCCCGCTGGACCTATTCACTTAGGCTTTTCGTCCACACCGAGGCCTTTGGCGGCATCTTGCTGCTGGTTTGCGCCATGGCGGCCCTGATCTGGGCGAACTCGGCGTGGTCAGACGAGTATTTCGATCTGTGGCATGCCAGGTTCACGATCGGCACGCCCGAGTTTCACATCACGCTCTCGGTCCAGCACTGGATCAACGATGCGCTGATGGCGATCTTCTTCCTCGTCGTCGGGCTTGAAATCAAGCGCGAATTGCTGGTTGGCGAGCTTGCATCGGTCTCGCAAGCCGCGATGCCGGCCCTCGCCGCGTTCGGCGGCGCCGTCGTGCCCGCCCTGATCTTTGTCGCGATCAACCTCGGCTCGGATGGCGTGCATGGCTGGGGCATCCCGATGGCGACCGA
>JACCUV010000359.1 GCA_013698495.1 Chloroflexia bacterium | reverse complement strand
TGGGCTACTTCCCCGGTCTGATCTACGCCCTGTACGTCGTGCTCGGCGACGACAGGTAGCAAATTGCGTGGGCGGGACTCAATTCGCCACCCGACCAGTAGTCAAACCAATCATTTTGGTTGACATGTTCCAAGCGGGTCTTCGGACGTTACATGATTCTTCCTTCGTCCGAATGACAGCGCACTCCCAGGGTCATTCCGGTTACTCGCGCGGGGCGTCTATCTCAGATGTGCCGAGCGCCACGCCCGCGACGTCGAGGGCGCGCACGGCTACACATGGCTCGGTGGTGGCGACGTCAATCGCAGTTTCGAATCCGGTGCGCGAGGCGGCGCCGATGACGTCCATCTGGTCTGGATCCGCGCCGGCCAGCACTTCCCAGGTGGCGACTTCAGTCGCGCCGTTCCAACTCGCGAACACGGTCAGGTCGTCGCCGAGACCGGTCTCGACGGCCACATCCGGCGGCGCGCCTGGCATCCCGATCCATGGGCAGCGGTAGGCGCGGTATGAGGTGCCGCCACGTGGGAAGCGTCCGTTGAAGCACAATTCGCCGTCCGCATCGAACTCCGAGAAAACGGGTGCGCTGCCCCAGCCAATGAAGACATTGCCGTTCGGCAGCACCTGCATGTTGCCCTGGCTGACGGAGAGGATGCCGGTGGGGTGGAGGTATTCGCGCGCCACGATGGCAGTCTTTGCGTCCTCGTCCAGCTGAAGCACCAGGCCCCGCGATTCGACCTCGCCTCCCCGGTCCTGATCCGTCTCCACATTGTCGAACAGTGTCAACTCGCCATTGGGGTGCAGGCGGGCGTCGTGCTGGAAGTAGAACGGACTTCCCGCCCCCATCTGGAAGTCGCTTCGGTTGCCGTTCAGCCGCCACAGCACCCTGCCAGTTTGTCGCTCAATCTTGTAGACGGCGTGGGTGTGACGCGCCGAGAGGATGAAGGCGCCGTCGGCGGTGGGTTCGATCGAGTTGAGGTGAAAATAATCCCACGCTTCGGTTGGCTCGGCGGGCGCTCGGCCATAGGATTCACTGAGTCCGATATGGTCGAGACTGTGCCATTCGAACAACACGCGGCCAGTTTCGATCTCGATCTCCTGCACGATGCCATCCAGCACCGTCCCATTCGCCTCGCCGCCAAATTCGGTGAGGTCCCAGCGGATCGGATGGTAAACGATGGCCAGAGCCGTGCCTTGAGGCGTGAGCTGGCATTCGTGCTGGTCGATGCCCGGGTACCCGTTTCCGACCTGAATTGTGGCCACCGGTTCGTAGGAACCGTCGAGGAGGATGAGATGACCGAATCCGGTCCCCTGCCTGGCGATGCCCTCCCACATCGTGATCACTGGTTGACCTCGGAACTCCTGGACCCGGACATCGCTGTTCGTAGCCACGACGCTATCCAATGGCGCGAACCAGATCACCTCGCCATCTTCATCGACGATCATTGCGCCATTGTGGCCATCCGCGATCTTGGCGCCAACGAAGACATAGCCGGGAGCGGATCCGGTGGCGGGGGTCGTCACGGTCATCGGGGGCGGGAGCAAGTCGAGCCGCGTCCGGAACGATTGGGGTGGGGTTCGCGGTTGGTCCATTTCGCGGGTCACCGGAGTCGCCACCGGTGAGACAGGCGTCGATATCCTGAAGGTGACCGATCCGCGAGGAGTCGCCCGAAGTGGAGATGCGGACCGCACGGTCACCCACTCGCCGGGCAGGAAGGGCGCGTCGGGCACGAAACTCACGCCCAATTCGTCAGCATGTTCGTGAAGCACCCCGGAATGGGCACCGCTCCGCGAACCCACCACCGCAACCGGCGCCAATTGCGCCGCCAGGATGCCTCGAAACGTGATTTCCGTGCCGGGCGAGGCGGTGATCGTACCGTGGCGCGGCATGACCGCAATGTCATCGGGCGCGGGCGCGTCCTCGACCGGCAAGTGGGCGACCGCCACGCCGCTGCCGCGGTTCGCCAGCGCCAGTAACCCCAGCCCCGCCGCGCAGACGAATTCGCGGCGGCTTGCCGGGAGCGCGGTATCCACGCGTTTCGCCATTTTCACTTCCCCCTGACCTCATTGGCAGCTTACAGTGCGCCGCCCGGAAACGGTCAGTCGGCGCCCCCTCGGGTTCACTCGCCCAGCATGATTGGGTCCGATGTTCCGAGGACATTGCCTTCCGCATCGAGGGCTTGCACGGAAAGCTGAGGTTCGGCGGTTTGGACACCGATCGATGTTTCGAAGCCGGTTCGCGCCGTCGATCCAATCACCGTCATCTCGTCCGGGCCGGCGCCGGCGAGCACCTCCCAGGTCACGACTTCGGTCGCGCCGTTCCAACTGGCGAACACCGTTAAGTCGTCGCCGAGTCCACTTTCGATCGCCACATCCGGCAGCGCACCCGGCGTCCCGACCCAGGGATAGCGGTACGCGCGATAGGAGTTGGCCCCCTGCGGGAATCGTCCGTTGAAAATCAGGTTGCCGTCGGCGTCGTGCTCGGAGAAAACCGGGGCACTGCCCCAGCCGATGAAGAGATTGCCATTGGGCAGCACCTGCATGTTGCCCTGGCTGACAGAGAGAATTTCCGTGGGGTGCGTGTACTCACGAACCAGGGTGGCGGTTTTGGCATCTTCGTCCAGCATCAGGACCAAGCAGCGGGACTGGACTTCTCCACCCAGATCCTGATTGGATTCGGCTTTGTCGAACAATGTCAACTCGCCGTTGGCATGGACGCGGGCATCGTGCTGGAACTTGAACGGCGTATTCGGGCCCATCTCGAAATCGCTCAACTTGCCATTGAGCCGCCACAGGACGCGGCCACTTGTGCGCTCGACCTTGTAGATCGCATGCGTGTGACGCGCCGAGAGAATGAGATCGCCGTGGTCGTCGGCCTCGATCGAGTTGAGGTGGAGGTAATCCCAGGGAACGTCCAGACTGTCCGGTTGGTCGCCATAGGCCTCATCGAGCGCGATATGATCGAGGCTGTGCCACTCCCAAACGACGCGCCCGGTCTCGATGTCGAGTTCCTGGATGATGCCGTCCAGGGCGGTGCCTTCGACCGCCGTGCCAGCCGCCGACATCTCCCAGCGAATCGGGTTGTAGACGACGATCAGGGCCGTGCCGTTCGGGGTGAGCAGGCATTCGTGGAGGTCGGCGCCGTGATAGCCGTTGCCGACCTGGAGTCTGGCGACCGCCTCGTAAGAACCGTTGAGCAGCAGGAAGTGACCGAACCCGGTGCCAACTTCGGAAACACCCTCCCACATCGTGAGCACCGGTTCACCCCGGTACTCTTGAGCCCGGAAGTCGTTGTGCTCGGCCAGTGTGGATTCCAGCGGCGAATACCAGAGGAGATCGCCCGCGTCGTCAAGGATCATCGCGCCGT
>JACCUV010000334.1 GCA_013698495.1 Chloroflexia bacterium | reverse complement strand
CCAGACGTACTCGCTCCAGTGCTGGTCGGTCAGTTGCCGGGCGCGTTGTTCGAGATGAGCGGCGTTGCGGTCGGAGGCGAAGGCGAGTCGGTCCGGTCCTCGCGCAACGTCGAGCGCCTGAAGGGTTGGATATGGCGACGATGCTGACCGGAATTGGGCGGCAATGACGATGATCGCGTCCATGAGTGACTCCTTGGGCGATGGGGCAGGTTGATTCGCCTGCCCCGCAGGCGCCGCGGATCAGGCGGCGGCTGGCGCCTCCACTGCATCCGGCGTATCTGGCCAGAGATTCGGGAGATTGGTCACGATACCGGCTGGTTGCTCGCTGACCGGCATGGTCTCCACGGGCTCCGGAGCGATGACCGGGGCGTCCAGAACGGACGCGTCCTCGGCGTTCAGGCGCTCGTTCGCTTTGTACAGCTTCATCGCGAACCCTCGTGGATCCACAAACTCGTGAATGGCGTTCACGATCGACGTCGCGATCCCCGCCAACTTGACCAGGGCCAACGTCCGGCCCGAACCGGCGGCGGCCTGCTCTGCTTGCCAGCCACGCTCCGCCTGGGCAGTCAACCGCTCGCGGTCTGATTGAAGAGCCGTGTAACTCGTCGAGAGATTGGTGTTCATGGCGCTTGTCTCCTGTTGGCGATGTTCGGTTGAATCGCGGCCGTGAAGTTGAGGTCCCGGCCCAGTCGATCGGGCACAGTCACATCATGCGCCGCGCGCGACAACCGCACATCGGACAAACGCGGGATTTTTCAGAGCGGAGGGGTCGGGACGTCGTCTACGTATGTCGTACGAGTACGTAGATCGCCCCCGGAATACGGCTTCAGACCAGATCGTGCTGGAAGGCGTAGGTGACGGCGGCGGCGCGCGTTTCGACTCCGAACTTGGCGAGGATGTTCGTGACGTGGGTGGTTGCGGTGCGGTGGCCAATGTACAGCCCCTCGGCAATTTCCCGGTTGGTGCGGCCCTCGACCAGAAGTAGCAGCACCTCGCGCTCGCGGGGCGTGAGTCGCGTGGGATCGTGACTCACCGGCGAAATGACAGGTGATTGGCCGGCAGCCGTCAGCAGCCTGTCCATCGCGGCGGCGAGTTCCGCGCGTGGCATCTGGCGCCCAGTCGACCAAGCCGCGAGGTACGCTTCGTTGCCAAGGCGTTTGCGGGTGGTCTCGACCATCCGCGCATAGTAGGCGCCCTCGGGCAGCGGCAGAGCCAGGTCATAGTTCCCGGCGGCGGTGTCCCCGAGCATCCAGCCGGCCACTTCGGATTCACCGAGGACCGTCGCCAGCGCGGTCGCCATTGTCAGTTGATCCCACCATTGATGACGCAACGTGCTGGCCGTACCGTAGAGTTGGCGCGATCGGTCCAGCAACCCGGCGATGCCCAGGGAGTCGCTCTGATCGTAGGCGATCAGGGCGAGGCGATGAAGACACCAGGATGGCAGGAGCACATCGCCGAGGTCATGGGCGGCGGCTAGCGCGGCCTCCAGCAAGGCTGTCGCCCGCGGGTAGTTCTCTTGCCCCAGTGCCACGATTCCAAGGTGATACCCGGTCACGAGCTGTCTCCACCGCTCACCGGTCTGCTCAAATTTCCGCTGGGCGGTGGTGAGCAATTGCTCGGCCGTCGCATAGTCGCCCGCATCCTCGGCCATCATCCCCAAGGTCAGGGTCGCACGCGCCTCCCGGCTGAGGTCGCCCGTTGCCTGGGCGAGTGCCCGACCTTCCTCCAGGTACGCGATCGTCGCCGGGTCATGAAGTTCCAGCGCCAGGTTGCCAGCCTGAAGGAGCGCTTCCCTGTGCTCCGGCTCCGAACGGGCGGCCCCCGAACCGAGTGTTTGCTTGAGCCACCCCAGGCCCTCCGGAGCGTGACCGGCCAGATACCAGAACCATCCCAGATGCGCGGAGAGACGAGTCAGCTTGTCGATGCACCCGGCGCCGTCCAGCCAGCTGAGCGCAGCGCGCATATTTCCGTGTTCGGACTTGAGACGATCCAATTCGTCAGGTTGCACAATCGGTGGCTTAAGCAGCGCCGCGGCGTCTGTTGCGTACTCCAGGCACCAGTCGGCATGTCGGTCGCGCATCGTCTCCGCTTCGCCGCTGGCGGAAAGTCTTGCTTCGGCAAACTCGCGGATCGTCTCCAGCATCGCGTAGCGCGGATCGGCGCCGGTGATTTCCAGTGGCCGCAGCAGGCTCTTGTCCACCAGCGACGTCACGAGGTCCAGCACATCGAACTCCTGGCCGGGCCCAGGATCAGTGACTGCCTCGGCCGCTTCGAGCG
>JACCUV010000322.1 GCA_013698495.1 Chloroflexia bacterium | reverse complement strand
GCCCGATCTGTCCTGATCGTCGCATGCACTTTCGATTGTGTGACTAGTTTATGAATCGAACGCCGCCGTGTCAACTGTTTTGGCCGGTTGTCGAGTCGACCGCGATGCCAACGACGAGCGGCGGATCGAGACGTTCCTGAAGGTGAGGAGTCCGCGTACGCCGAGCAAACCGAGCACCGAGATCGCGGCAACCCAGAGGTTCCCTTCGACGAGCGTGTGTGGCGCATGCGCCTCGACAACCGGAACCGGGCGCGGACTGTTGGCCACGCTTTGCGGGTCCGGTTCAGCAACGCCTGGAACGAATGTCGTCGATGTCGAGACGGATCGCTCGATTGTCGCAATCGACGGATCGACGTAAGCAAGCACATCGCCTTCGAACGCTTCGTCGGAACTCGCTATCTCGGCCTGCCGATCGAAACCATGGTCGAGCAGCACGGCGTTATCGTTGTACCAGTCGCCGGGCGCGATCCCGTCAAGGGTGACGGCAATGATTTCGACGTCGCCGCGCTGCGCGATGTTGATCAGGCACCAACCGGAGTCGTTGTCGTATCCCGTCTTGCCGGCGATGACCGAGGGGAACTGTGCCAGCGACCGGTTGTTGTTGGCGAACGTCATCGCGCCATTCGAGGTGGTGTACGTCCGCGTCCCCATAATCTCCACGAGTTTGGGGTAGGTCCTGACGAACCGATTGAACGTGGCGACATCCGCGGCGCTGGAATAGTGACCGTCCACACCCCAGCCATGGGGGTTCATCAGGTGGGTGTTCTCGAGGCCCATATCGGCGATCCGTTGATTGAGCAGGTCCATGAATCGTTGCACCGCTTCCTCGTCCGAATCGCCTGGTTGGGCGCCCAGCGTCCGCGCGATGGCATTTGCCGCGTCGTTCCCGGATGGCAGCATCAACCCGTAGAGCATGTCCTCCAACGTGTAGGATTCGCCAACGCCGAAACCCATCAGTGAGCCATCCGCTCCAAAGTAGGAACCTTCGGGTCTCCGGAGGTCGGAGTCCTTCGTGACGATCGGCGAATCGAGCGCCGCCATTTCCAGAGCCTGAAGGGCGGTGAAGACCTTGGTGATGCTGGCGATCGCGACGCGGTCGTTGGCGTCACGCTGCGCGTAGACCTGCCCGGTTTCGGCATCGACCACGATGTATCGGACGGAGTTGATTTGCAGCTCGGGAGCTTCCTGGGCGTAGACTGGCGCCAGCGCATTCGGGAGGAAGCACGTTACGAGCAGGAACAGAGGCAGGAGCTTGCGGCTCAACAACATGGCGACGACCTCGGTGAAGACGAAGTTGATGTTCGATCCCGGTTCGATCGCGATCCGGCCGATTCAGCGGCGACATTTGCGATCGACCATTCAGCGAGCGGATGACGGGTGTCCGGCAAGCAAACAGCCGTGCCCGAAGTGGGGTCACGGCTGTACGTGGTGGGCGATACTGGACTCGAACCAGTGACCTCTACGATGTCAACGTAGCGCTCTAACCAGCTGAGCTAATCACCCGCGAGCAACGGAAGTATAGAATCGGGACGAGCGGAATTCAACCTGGTCATGGCATCAGGCGGCGCCATCGAACGCCTTGGCCAAGGCGAGAAAGTCGTCGACCTCCGTGACGATGGCGCCGCCCGATTGTTCGATGAAGTACTGCACCTGAAGATTGACGATCGAACCAAAGTTGTCACCGGCAAGTCGAAAATCGGTTCTCAATCCACACACATGCTTGCCTTTGGCGAAGGCGTAGCCGATTTCGGCGGCGGTCCCGGAGTCGACATCGACCCCATCGAGCACGGCAAACAGACCATCGGCAAGATCAATGCTTTCGGTATTCTTGCGTCCGAGTTCGGTGTTGATTTCCGCCAGGCGTCCGTCGCGAACGGCTACACTTTGTTCGCTGCGCAATTGCTCAAACTCGTGGGCGAAACGCTGATCGTCCCACGGATTGATGACCTCAATCACCTCGCGCATGCTCGTCGCCAACTCACGCAAGAATGCGTGGGTGGACGTTGCAAATCCGAGTGGCGAGGCGAGATAGATAGACCTGGTGGGCACGATGTTCCTCCGGCAACTTTGAAAGTGGCAGGCTCTGGCATGACTCACGACCACAATCCATTCCGAACCTCGTTGCTGTTTGCGCTGATTGCAACCACAGTATTGGTCCTGATCCTGAAATTGCTGACCGGTTTGGCGTTGGCGCCGCTGGCGATGATTGCGGTCGTTGTGCTGACGATCGTCTTCGCGCTCCGGCTGCGAATTGAGCGCATGCGCTCAATTCCTCGCCACCGGCTTGGGGGACGCTAGTGCCCAAGTCGCCTCATCGAGTGGTCGCGGGAATGCCAGACCAGGGAAACGTCGCGGAACTGGCGGATCAACCCGATTGCTTTGTGGTGCAGCGGTCTTAGGCCCTGGTTTTTCACTTTCCACCTGCCCATGAGTTGGTTGAGGACAAGTTGGCTGTCGCCGTTGACATGAACGCTTGTCTCACTGGCGGTTGATCCGAGCTTCGACGCCAACCAGGCGAGTGCTTCAATCAGCGTCTGGTATTCGGCCTGATTGTTAGTCACATTGTCGCCGTACTCATGGCGCATGTGTTGAATGTCTGCGCCGCCATGCGAGACGATGTAACTTCCATACCCTTTGCCAGGGTTTCCCAGGGCGCCCCCATCGAAGACGATCTCATAGGTGGCAGAGGCGCCGCGGGGCGGCGAGTGTTGGTTGGATGACACGGGAATCACACTATCTTTCACAGGAACGAGCTGTTCACAGAATCGGACCGGATTCGCGATCCGGCCCGTTCCCGTCAGAGTAGTTGCGGGCGCCGAAACTGGTCAGGCGGCGTGCCCGTTCGCCCGCGCCGCCGATTCCTCCTTGATCGCCTCGGCCAGGTGCGTCGGCACGGGTTGATAGTGGTCGAACGATGCGCTGAACGACCCCCGCCCCTGCGTGATCGAGCGCAAGTCCGTCGCGTAACGTTGCAGTTCCGCGGCCGGCGCCTGGGCTTCGATCGTCGATTCGCCATCCTCTCCAGGCACAACGCCGCTGACGTGCGCGCGTTTGCTGTTGAGATCGCTCATCACGTCGCCCATGAACGAATCGGGTACCGTCACGCGAAGGGTGTGAACCGGTTCCAGCAAGGCGGGATTGGCGGCGAGAATCCCTTTCTTGAACGCTTCCTTGCCGGCGATCTTGAAGGCCATTTCATTTGAGTCGACATTGTGATAGCTGCCATCTGTGAGCACCGCTCGGACATTGACGACCGGGTACCCCGCCAGCGGTCCCGAGTTGAGCGCCTCGCGAATGCCCTTCTCTACTGCCGGGAAATAGCCCTTTGGGATTGAACCACCGACGACACGGTCATCGAACTCGAAATCGACACCTTCCAGCGGCTCGATCTCGAGGAACACGTGACCAAACTGCCCTGCGCCGCCCGTTTGCTTCTTGTGTTTGTACTCGCTGGTGGTTTTTGCCCCAATCGTTTCGCGGTAGGCCACGCGGGGCAGCCCAAGATCGACGTTGACGCCGCTGCGGCGGCTCATTCGCTCCAGCGCAATCCGGACGTGCGGTTCGCCAAGCCCGCTGACAAGTGTCTCGCCGGTGGCTGGATCGCGGGAAATGACCAGCGACGGGTCCTCTTCGTGCAAACGGACCAGGGCCTGACTGAGTTTGTCGAGATCGGATTTGGTCTTGGGGTGAACGGCGCTGGAATGAGATGCAACGGGGGTAGAGATCGGTTCGAGGACGATGCTCGAACCATCGGCGGCGATCGTGTCGCCGGTGGTGACCGTGGCCAGCTTGGAGACGCCGCCAATGTCACCGGCCCCGACCGATTCGCTGGGCACGTGATCCTTGCCGACCGCATGGAACACCTGCCCGATCCGCTCGCCTTCGCCTTTGGACGTGTTGGTGACGTGGGAGTGGGAGTTGAAGGACCCGGAGAACACGCGGAAATAGTTCACCCGTCCAACATGGGGATCGGCCACGGTTTTGAACGCGAGCGCCGCGAGCGGCGCGTTTTCGTCGGCAGTGAGTGTGGTTTCGTCGCCATTCACAGTGGCCGGCTCGGTGCGTTCGGCGGCGGCGGGCAGTTCCCGGATGATTGCTGAGAGCAGTGGCTGGATACAAAGGGTGTATTGGGTTGCTCCGCACAACATCGGCGTGACCGAGCCGTCGGCGATGCACGATCTTAGTTCATCGAACAGTTCGTCGTCAGAAATCGGGTCGTCCTCAAGGTAGCGAACCATCAGTTCTTCATTGTGCTCGGCGATGCTCTCGATCAGCGCCCGGCGGTAGGTCTCGACATCCCCTTGCAACTCTTCTGGAATCGGGACCGTCTCGAATCCACCGTCGGCGTTGTCGTGGTAGACAAGGGCGGTATTGGTCAGCAAATCGACGATGCCCCGGAACGACTTGTCCGATCCGATCGGAAAGTGAATTGGCGCGACACGGTTGCCGAAGGCGGCGCGCAGCGATTCGAGGGTGCGCGGGAAGTCCGCATTTTCGCGATTCATCTTGTTAACGAAGAGCAGTCGGGGAAGATTGTATTTGTTGGCGAGACGCCAGGCCTGTTCGGTGCCGACCTCGACCCCGGCCGAGGCGTCGACCAGGATCACGGCGCCATCGACAACCCGCATCGCGGCGTGGACCTCGCCGAGGAAGTCGGCGTATCCCGGCACATCGAGCACGTTGATCTTGTGATCTTCCCATTCGATCGGAATCACCGAGGTGCTGATCGACATGCCGCGCCGGATTTCATCCGGATCGTGATCGGATGTCGTGGTGCCATCCTGGGCATTGCCCAATCGGCTGGTGGCGCCACTGACGAACAGAAACGCTTCGGTCAGGGATGTCTTTCCCGCGCCACCATGGGAAAAGAGACCGACGTTCCTGATACGGTCCGCGGGATACTGCTTCATGCTCATCCTCTCCGGCAGGGACAAACTCGCATCGATGATGTGTGTCGCGAACCTGTCATACAGCTGCAGATCGCTTGTGGTCTTGTGCAGCACAGTATATGGCGGCGAGCGAATTCGGCAAGATAGCTCGCCATCTCAGGTCGAGCGGTTCAGCTCATGGATCAGGCGGAGGCCCTCGATCGTGAGGTCCGGTTCGAAGGCATCGATCAGCGGGGAGGCTTCGGCGAAGATTTCGCTGTACCCGCCGGTGACGATCACGGTGGGTTCGCCCTCGAGTTCGGCCTCGATCCGCTGGATCATGCCTTCGAGAAGTGAGAGGTACCCGAGCACGATCCCCGATTGAATCGCCTCGGTCGTCGATTTGCCTATTGCCTGCGCGGGCTTCACCAGATCAACCGTGAACAGTCGCGCCGCCTTGGCTGTCATTGCCTCGAGCGCGACGATCAGGCCAGGCGCAAGGGCGCCGCCAATGTAGTTGGCATTGCGGTCCACAATATCGAAGTTAATCGCGGTTCCGAAGTCGATCGAGATCAGCGGGGCGCCGTACTTCGTGTATGCGGCAAGCGAATTGACGAGCCGGTCGGCGCCGATCTCCCGTGGTTGGGGATAGTCGATGCCGATGCCGAGCTTGAGATCGACGCTCACCACCATCGGTTCCAGGTGCAGCCGATCGCGTCCCATTTCGGTCAGCCAGCGGGTGACGCTGGGTACGACGCTCGAAATCACCATGCCAGTGATTCGTTGAGGCCCGATGTTGGCGGAGTCCAGGACCGGCGCCAGGATCGCGTACCATTCGTCCGGCATGCGGTCTCGCCTCGTCGACATCCGGGCCGAGGCCGCGACAATGCTGGAGTCATCCTCAAACAACCCGAAAACGGTATTCGTGTTTCCTACGTCCACAACCAGCAACATTGCATGCCCCGGCGCATTGGCAGTGAGCCTGCGTTCAAGCGTGAAGACACCAGGCCGAGTTCCAGTTCACCCAAAGCCTACGACGCACGGAGACCTCGCAAATGAACGACCGTGACCATCGATCACCAGCGTCAGTTCAATCGGGCATCTCGATGACGCACTTCTATGTTCGCATGACCGGGCTGTTTCTGCTTGTCTTGATGGTGGGCATGGCCGGTGGACTCTTCGTCGGACGAGAGACATATGGAGGCGATTCTTCAGTTGAGGCGTCGTTTTCCGACCTCGATGCGGTAGCGGATGTCGTCACCGAAAACTACTACTACCGTCCGGTCGATCCCGACGAGCAAGCGCTGTTCGTGAATTTGCTTGAGCAACACGCGATCAGCGGGATGCTGACGAGTCTCAACGACGACTACACACGATACCTGCTCCCGGCCGATGCCCAGGTCGCGGCCGAGCAACTCGAAGGGGAGTACGGTGGTATCGGCGTCACCTTGCAGGTGGTCGAAGGCATCGTCTCGGTGACTCGAGTAGGACCCGACACGCCAGCGTCCCGCGCGGGAATCTCCTCGGGCGATATCGTGGTCCGCATCGATAGCCGTCCCGTCGCTTCCATCGGAGAAGTCCTGAACGGCGTCGATCTGCGCGGTCCGGTCGGGTCCGATGTCGTGATCACAATTCTGGCTTCAGGAAACGACGAGACAATTGACATTTCGATGGAGCGGGAAGCGATCGTCGTTCATCCCGTTGCCTGGGAAATGATCCAGGGCACGGCCTACATGCGAATCGAGATCGACATCTTCGGGGTCAGAACGACCGCTGAGCTCGATCAGGCGATTGCGGAAGCCGAAACGAACGGCGCCACCGGAATTGTCCTGGACCTGCGCGGCAATGGAGGCGGTTGGGTGACATCCGCCCAGGAGACGATCGGTCGCTTCGTCGACGCCGATGAGGGCCCCGCCCTGTTCGAGGACAGCTCCACGACTCGCGGCGGCGCGACAGCGCTGCCGATCATCAATGGCGAGCTGCCGCCCACCGATTTGCCACTGATTGTGCTGGTCGACGGCCAGACCGCCAGCGCGAGCGAAATCGTCGCGGGGTCGCTGCGGCACTACAATCGCGCCCTCGTGATCGGGGAACGGACATTTGGCAAGGGCTCCGTCCAGCGCATTTTTGATTTCGAAGACGGCGCGTCGCTGCGCGTCACGGTTGCGGAATGGTTCACGCCAAGCCAGGGAAGAATTCAGGACGAAGGCATCAATCCAGACGTGTTGCTGACCATCGGTGACAACGACTCGTCGCAAGGCGATTCGTTCGTGCTGGCGGCGACGTCGTTTCTCAATTCCGGTACGAGCAAGCCGACCGATCTGGCCCAGGCCCAGTCTTCGACTCCAGTTCCAGCGGCGACGCCAGATCCCTGACGCGATTTCATTTTACCGAACGTTTCCCGAGATTTAACACTCCGCTTACCGGGCATTAATCCTGCATCCCTATGCTTCTAGCGTGAACTCGACACGGTTCGAGCGACGACGGACATGGGGTTGGTCGATGGCGGTTCCCGCAAACGAGCGAAGCGAAAACGCAACAGTCCTCCTGGTGGAGGACGATCCCACGTTGCGGAGCACCCTTGCCTTCAATCTCATGCGAGAGGGGTACGAGGTGCTGACGGCCGCCGATGGCCCATCTGCGCTCGCCATCATCGAGCGTGACGGCAATCGGCTCGATCTCGTGATCCTGGATGTAATGCTTCCGGGACTCAACGGTTTCCAGGTGCTGAGGGCGATTCGCCGCGACTACTCGTTTCCGGTGCTCATGCTCTCTGCCCGTGGTGAAGAACAGGATCGAATCGACGGACTCGAGCTCGGCGCCGATGACTATGTCGTCAAGCCGTTTGCCCTCCGTGAATTGCTGGCCCGAGTCCGCGCTGCTGTTCGCCGCAAGGCCATTGTCTCCGCCCATCCGCCCCGCGTGTTGTTCCGAGGCGATCTCCAGATCGAGCCGGATCGTCGCCGAGTCACGGTTCACGGACGCGAACTCCAACTTCGTCCTAAGGAATTCGGTCTGTTGGTGACCCTGGCGATGGAACCCGGCAAGGTCTTCAAGCGGCAGGAGTTGCTGGACACCGTGTGGGGCAAGGAAGTCTTCGTCGACGAACGCACGGTCGATGTTCACATTTCGTGGCTCCGCGGCAAGATCGCTGCATCCGGTCTCAATCACGACTGTATTCGAACCGTTTACGGCGACGGATATCGATTTGCCGTCGGTCCGGATCGGCCATCCGCGGAACACCCGGAAACGGCCTCGTTGCCGGGAGTTGCGCAGAATCACGAGCGGCTGGTTTGAGTCGTCGCGGGCCGGACGTGAA
>JACCUV010000272.1 GCA_013698495.1 Chloroflexia bacterium | reverse complement strand
GGTCCGCCCAGTGGAGGTCTTCGAGCACCAGGATTGTGGGCCCGGCCGCGGCGTAGCGGGAGACGACGCGGAAGACCTGCTCTCGGTCCCCAAGCGGATCCGGTCGCAAACCAGACGAACTGTCGAGGGCCGATGACAGCCGAGTGGAGGTATCGGGTTCGAGTGTGCCGGAGTCCACCAGGGAACGCAGCGTGGCGGTGGAAATGAAGCGGTCGATCAGCCCGTCGCCGGCATCGAGGAGGGCATCGACTCCGGAGTCCGATCGATTGCCGATTCGCCGTTCGTTCTCGGGCGAGATCAGTTGGCGCGGACCGGCGGTGGCAGTATCGCCGGCCAGGAGGCCGAGCAGCTGACGAAACGGCTGGTGGGGATCGGGGGAGCCCGCGTGAATGGTGCACTCGCCCCAAAGCACAACGAGGTCGTCGTGCTGGCGGACGGCTTGGCGACAGGCATGTTCGAGCAGGGCGGTTTTGCCGGTTCCGGGACTGGCGCTGACGAAAATCACGCCGGGAGCGCCCGCCACGGCGTCGTCAATCGCCTGTTGCAACCTGGCGAGGTGCGGTTCGCGTCCGGCGGTTAGGAAACCGTCGTCGTCGTCCGGTGGCGAGGCGATGGATGGGCGGGCAGTGCGGCTGGCCGGGGCCGAGGTTGACGCCGGAATTGGCCGCGGCAGTCGGGCGCGGGCGGCGGCCACAAATTCATCGTAATCCGGTGTGCCGCGCACGAGCCCGAAGATGTCGATCAGGGCCGCGACGGTGGAGGTGCGTGGTTTGTGCCATTTTGCCGGGTCGGTGTGACGTTGTTCGATCGCGGCGACCGTGCGCTCGGAGACGGTGGCGGCTTCCAAACCGGCGCGGGATGGCAGGCTCGCCTCGCGGGCGAGTTTGAGTTGGGTCAGGTTGAGCCGGTGTCGATGCCTGAACACCAGATCGCCGAACGGCGATCGTTGTTCCCTGGCCACGCAGACTCCCCTCCGCACGCTGGTAGATGCAAGGTACGATGCGTTCCATAGCACCGCGGCAAACCTGAACCGCGACGTCCCTGCCTGGCGCATCGCCCTCTTTGGCATTCAAGTTCAGTCCATTAATAGGACAATGGACGAAACAGCGCAACGTATCGGGGTACATCGAGCATGCGGCGGGAGCATCCATCGTGGCGCAGGTCACTGAACCGACGTGGCAGGGCAGCGTAGAAGCGGCGGGCGGCTCCTTGTTGCGGGGGCTACGGCGCGAAGCTGGGCTGAGCCTGAACGAGTTGGCGGGTCGACTGGACGACAACGGTGTGCGGATCGATGCCGCCCATCTCCAGCGGATCGAAACCGGTCGTATCGCGCGGCCCACCGCTGAGACGCTGCATGCGATTCTCACGCTTGGCTTCGAGGCGTCGTACCGGACCCGACGTGACGTGCTGCAGGCGTTTGGCTATCGCCTGTCGTGGGCATTGCCTACACCGCCGGAGATTGACGAGGGGCGCCAACTCTGCGCCCAGGAGCTTCTGAGCGCGACGTGGCCGGCGTACCTCATGGATCACGGACAGCGCGTGTGGGCGTGGAACCGGTATGTCCCACGGTTGCTTGGCCTTGATCCCGACGATCCGGCTCCCGGCGCCTTCGTGGGGCTCACCGTGCTCGATCTCGTGTTTAATCCGGAAGTGAGCACGACCTTGATGATCTCGAACGCGGAGCAGTTTCGGCCGCTATTCCTGCGGATGTTCAAGATTCAGACGCAGTCGCACACGCGCGAGCCGTGGTTTCAAGAATTGATTGAGCGAGCGCGAGCGTGGCCTGGGTTCGAGGAGCTGTGGTCTGCTCACCAGGAGAATGCGGATGCGGTGCTTTCGACCCAGCCGATTGTTCCGATCGAGTGGCAGGTCCCCGGCGTGGAGCGGCCGTTGCGATTTCGGATCGCGTTGATCTACCTCTCGATCGATCCTCGCTTCCAGGTGGTGCACTGGATTCCCTACGGCGCGGCCACGCTCCGGCACTGCGCGCAGTGGGCGGAAGATG
>JACCUV010000250.1 GCA_013698495.1 Chloroflexia bacterium | reverse complement strand
CACTGGTTGCGAGGTCTTTCACATACACCGTCTGCCACAACTCATTGTCGTTGTTCCAGGTGCAGACGATCAGGAAGGCGACGGACGCACAGTGGTGAAGTTCCAGGAAACCGAGCCGGTTCTCGAGCGCCAGGCGACCGTCTTCGGATTCGGCAATGAGGAATTCCCGGCTTTCGACTGCCAGCGGCTCCAGGGCGACGCCCGCTCGACTGATGTCGTACCACTTCAGATAGGCGTCGCGCAGAACGAGGTTTGGTCTCGCCCCCACCAGTTTTGGATAGGGACGGTAGGTCGGATCGGCATTGCCGATGTGGTCTGGAATCGCCGCTACCCCGGCCGCCGGTGTATCGATCGTTGTCGACATGGAAATCTCCGCACGAATGTTGGCCGCAATGGCGCGCGGACACTTTCCGCCTGATTCCAGTATGGTGTTGGCCTCGGTCAGGATCTGTCCGCTTTCACGCACTCGAAAATGGACGGCTCTTCGTGGCTAAGAAACCGCCCATGAGTCACCTTCCGTTGCCGACTAGACTCAATCGTCGGTGATGAACAACAGCCCCGGCTGCTGGTTGAAATACGACATCAGGTCCGCGATCAGGTTGCGCAAATCCTGATCAGTCGCGTCCGCCCCGAGTGGACGGCGATCGTTGAAGGGGACGCCGGCTGGTTTCTGGCGACCGGCCCCGGCCCGATTGTCGGTTCGCGGCGCCCGTCGATAAATCTCGGCGAACAGGCCGTCGCCATCGCTGGTCACAAACAGGGCGTGGCTGGAGTCGATCTCAAGCCCGATCACCCCCTGTTCCGGGGTGTCGATCACGTGGGGGTAGCCGCGCGGGACGCGGTGGCGGTACTGGTCGGCAGCGACCTCCAACATCGGAAGCATCCGGCCGCGGATGCTGCTCAAGGACTCGACAGACACGGCGTGAACTCCTTAACGTGCTGATCGCGGCGCCGTGGTTCACCCATCGCCGACCAAACGACTTGCTATCTCAAGTATTGCACCGAAACGACGCGGTTGTCCTTACCGCTTCGCCAGTTGGAGGTAATGTTTCACGTGAAACACTGACTGAGACGTTACTCGTCGGTTGCCTGCGCCAGATCGAGTCTGTTTTCCTCACTCAACTGACTGGCCCGAGGCGTGACCTGGCCAGCGTATTTGTTGTGCAGTTTCGTGCTGTAATGCGTCATCACCGGCGTCGACACAGTTTGAAACGAAAACGCGCAAATCCGCATTCCGGGGTGGAGGGCGACCGCCATCCGGCCCAGGTTGCTCAACTCCATCGTCGCCGTGCCGGTCCAGCCCGGTTCGAAGAGCGCCGCCGTCGAATGCACGGTGATCCCCAACCGGGCAATGCTCGATCGGCCCTCAAGCCGCCCCAGCAAATCGTCGGCCAACTCCAGACTCTCCATCGTCGAGGCCAGGGCGAAATCGCCCGGTTGCATGATGAATGGCTCATCTGGCGGCGTCACAATCGTCCGCATCGCATCGGCGATCGATTGCGTGTTGCGCGGGTCGATGAAGCTGAAGCGGCTGTGCTCGAAGACCATGAACGTCGAGCCGAGCCGGAAATCGACCGAGATCGACCCAAGTTGCTTCTCCAGATCGGGGTAGGGATCGATCTTGATCCGACCCGAATCCAGCGCCCTGACGATATCGCGATCCGACAGCACCATTCCGACTTGCTCTCCCCGGCGCGTTCACAACGCGACATAATAGACAGCTCAGCGCACGCTGGCGAGCCGTGCATCTGGAATGCGCCCGCCGCGTCGATAGTACCATTCGTCTCTGGCCGGCTTCCGCTCATCGCGGAGAGCGGCTGCCAGCGCCTTCTTGTCCACGCCACAACCAACCGCCGGAGAAAAAGCCATGACCGCCCAAACCGCCGCCCAGACCCAGATTCCGGGGGCTGGCGACCCGTCTCCCGACGTGACGATCCAGACGCTGGACGGCGGTCTTGTCGCCATTTCCGACCTCTGGCGTCAAGCGGTACACTGCCTGGCCCTCGTCTTTCTACGACATTACGGATGTTCATTTTGCATGGAGCATGCCCGTGAGCTTGAACGTCACAACGCCGAATTCGAGGAGGCCGGAATTGCGGTCGGGCTCGTCGGGTGCGGCAGTCTCGACGAGGCGGTCGCCTTTCGCGACCAGCTCGACCTCACGACTTCGCTGTACAACGATCCGGAACGCGCGGCCTACCGCGCCTTCGGTTTGAGCGAGACCACTGCCGGCACGGTCCTCAATCCACGGGTCGTGGCGGGGGGAATCCGGGCGTTGGCCAAGGGCCACGTGCCACGGCGTTCCAGCGGCAACCCGCTCCAACTCCAAGGGCAGTTCCTGATCGACGGAGCAGGAATCATCCGCTCGGTGTCGCGACCACGGCTGATGAGCGACATCCCGTCAGCATATGCACTGCTCGAAGACGCCCGGAAATTGCGCCAATCATGAGCAATGGCGCGCGGGGCGACCAGCACGAGCACTGGTCGGGGGTCTACGGCCGCAACCCAGTCATCCGCGAGCACGGCAGCGGTTTCGCGGCTCATTGTCTGGGGCGGCTCAGGCCGGAATCGCGCCTCCTGGAGCTCGGCTGCGGCGCGGGCGCCGATGCCGCGACCTTCGCCGGGGCCGGGCACACGGTGACCGCCACCGATTTCGTGGAGGAGGCGGTCGCCGCCAACCAGCGCCGTTTCGCGCACTTCCCCA
>JACCUV010000242.1 GCA_013698495.1 Chloroflexia bacterium | reverse complement strand
GGCTGACGAGGAGGTTGACGTGCACGTATCTCCGAACGCAACCACATACCGCCCGGCGTTGGGTAAATCCAGGGACTCACGCCGCGCGCGGGCGAACGGCGCCCGCCAGGGATTCGGAACGACTCCGAAACCAGACCGACGAGTGGCGCGAAGTCAGGCGCCAGTTCAGGTGTCAGTTGTCGCTGAAAAGGAGTCGTACCCCATTGACATGACGTTTATGTATCAGTACTATAGACAGGATAACTGATGACATACGGTCATTGAACTACTCGTTTCGCCTGCCAATGCACAGCCAAATTGCGCGAATGACTTTTTGTGTGCAGGTCGACTGAATTCCTCGTCGTACGGAAGGAGCAATGCATGTCGAGCGTCAAGTGGGGATAGAAGCAGGATCGATGCCGATCTGTAGCGTGAACATCATTTGTGTCCAGTGAAAGGAGCGAAACATGTCGAGCGTCAAGTGGGGATAGAAGTAGGATCAATGCGGGTCCGAAGCGTGGTTATCATTTGTATCCAGTGAAAGGAGCGAAGCATGTCGAGCGTCAAGTGGGGATAGAAGTAGCATCGATGCCGATCGGTAGCTTGATGATCATTTCCAAACGCGGAAAGGAGCGAGGCATGTCGAGCGTCAAGTGGGGTTAGTTGGCGCCCAAAGTTCCGTGACCAAGAGTTGCCGTAGCATCGCAACCACGTTGTAACGACATCTTCCTGTTTCAAATGGAGTATCCCAACAACGACGGTGTTCAATTGATCGTTGGGTCAGGGCTTGTGTTCAGGTGGCCAACGGAGTATAACGCAATTGAGGGGTTGGTTCGTGCACTGCCAGCCTTTATTCGGGGTGAGAGGTCGGCGCCAGCCTCCTGACCCGAGAGCGCACTTCGAAGGGCCAAATGATGACCGTTCCACTTCGTGTGAGATTCTGGCTCATACTGCTGAGTGCGGCTGCGGTCGTTTCCGTTAGTGTGGGGCTGACCACGACCGGCTCGCTTGCGACCGAGACGTGGCTGGTTGCGGCTGCCTTGCTTCTGGTCATCGTCTTAATCGAACGACTCGACGTTTCAATACCGATATCAACCGGCACATTGCGTGTTTCGGTTGGTGCACCTTTAGCCTTGGCTGCGGCATTGTATCTGGGTGTCGGCGTTGGTTGTCTGATAGTGCTGATCGGTCATCTGCTCGATTCAATCCTTGCCCGAAGAGATCCCATCAAGTCGCTTACCAATATCGGAATGTCAGTTACCGCGACCGCCGTCGGCGGAAGCATTTATTGGATGTTGGCGGATACCGCAATTTCGCCCGTTGGCTCGATTGTGAATCTTGGCGCGGCCCTGGTCGCATCGATCGCTTTTGTCGTCGTCACTACGACTTCGGTGGCATTGATTGTCGCCCCGATCATCGGCATGCCGATGCAAGTTTTGTGGCAGTCTACTCTTCGATTGTCGGCGATCGAGGCGGTGACGCTGCCGGCCGTGGCTGGTCTGGTGGCCCTGGCGGCAGACGAGAGCGCGGCCGCGGTCCTGTTGCTCGCGTTTCCGCTCCTGGGTCCTCAAATCGCCTACCGCACACTGGTGCGCGCCCAGCGTAGTGTGCGCGACACACTGGAGAGTCTGGCCGATGCGGTCGAACAACGCGACCCATATACCTCAAATCACTCCGTTCGGGTCACCAACACCGCCCACCTGATACTTCACGAAATGTCCGAAGTGCCTTACGGGCTGACGGATACCATCCTCGCCGCGGCTCGCGTGCACGATATTGGCAAAGTCGGCACGCGCGATGTCACCCTCTACAAGCCCGGCCCACTCACTACCGGCGAACGACGCGAGATGCGTCGTCACGCCGAGGTTGGGAGCGTGATCGTGGCCCGTACCGACGAGTACCGCCTCACCGCTTCGATCATTCGCCACCATCACGAAACCTGGAATGGAAATGGATACCCCGATGGGCTGGCCGGGCATGAAATTCCGCTTGGCTCACGGGTAATCGCGGTCGCCGACGCATTCGACGCCATGACCTCGGATCGTCCATACAGGACTGCCATGTCCAGCAGCGCCGCAATCGACGAAATCCGGCGCAACAGCGGGGTCCAGTTCGACCCGCACGTCGTCACAGCGTTCCTGCACGCCATGGGCGCCTCGCCGGCCCCCGATGCTGTGGCCCGATCAGCGCAATCGATTGGCGCCTGAACGAACTGGCGTCGACGCGCGGTATTCTTCCACCAGCAGACGTTAACGCCCGTACATATCCGGGAAAGTGCCTGGTGCAGGTCCTCACATTTGATTTCCACAACACGTTGGCCAACTGCGAACCATGGTTCGACCTTGAGGTGCGGGACTTGCCGTGGGCGGTGATCGAGCATCTGGACCTGAAACGTGGGGACTCAACCCGGGACAAGGTGGAACGAGTGTATCGCCAGCTTCGGCTTGACGTGATTGCGAGCGGCGACGAGATAGATGCCTATGACTCCGTGTCCCAGGTATTGAGTCGGCTTGGCATGATCGCCGCGCGAACAGCGCTTGAAGCGGCTGTCGACAGTTTGATGCTTTTGGCGGTGGATTCCATGATGCCTGTACCTGGCGCGGCGGATACGGTGCGGTTTCTCCACGCCGATGGCGTGCCGATGGGTGTGGTCTCCAGTGCAGTCCACCATCAGACTTTGAACTGGATTCTCGAGCGCATGGGCATCGACAGATGCTTCCAGGCGGTGGTCACATCCGCCAGTTCAGGTTTCTACAAGTCGTCACCGGCGATCTACGATGCCGCGCTCCGCGAACTGGGTGGTGAGGCGAAGGGGAGTGTTCACGTCGGTGACTCCTTGCGGTGGGACGTCGCGATGTCGCAACGCGCCGGGATGACCGCGGCGTGGCTGAAATCGCCACGCCGCGAGGTCTTCTCCGCTCCCGATTTCACCGCCACCCCGTCGCTGACATTGGCTTCCATGGAACAGGCAGGTCCACTTCTCGTCGAGTTGCTCGAACACCTGCGGATTCCAGCACGTGTGTGACCCCGAGGCGCTAAAGCCCACCCTCAGGATCGACATTTTCACGTTGTTCCCGGCCATGTTCGATGGTCCATTTTCCGAAAGCATCGTCAAGCGGGCGATCGCCTCGGGGACGATCGCGATCGGCATCCATGACATTCGGGAGTGGGCGACCGACAAACACCGCACCGCCGACGATACGCCGTACGGTGGCGGCGCGGGAATGGTGATAAAGGCGCCGCCGGTGATCGAGGCTGTCGAGAGCGTCCTCGGCGACGCTCTGGAATCGACCCGAATCGC
Organism: Chloroflexia bacterium; assembly: GCA_013698495.1. Lineage (GTDB taxonomy): Bacteria > Chloroflexota > Chloroflexia > Thermomicrobiales > UBA6265 > JACCYX01. The sequence goes on along the minus strand of JACCUV010000242.1, from coordinate 313 downwards.
GATCATGTCGGCCGCGGGCACGACCATGAGCCAGTCCATGGCCCACGAGCTGGCGGCGGCCGGTCGGGTTGCGCTGATTTGCGGGCACTACGAAGGTATCGATCAACGGGTCGCGGACATCCTCGGCGCGGTCGAAATTTCGATTGGCGACTTCGTCCTTACCGGTGGCGAACTCCCCGCGATGGCGATCGCCGACGCGACGATACGGCTGGTCCCCGGTGTGATCGATTCCGCCAGCATCGCCGATGAGTCCCACTCCGGTGCCGAGTCCCAACTGGTCGAGTATCCCCACTACACCCGACCGTTTACGTAT
>JACCUV010000239.1 GCA_013698495.1 Chloroflexia bacterium | reverse complement strand
GCGCCGTCCTTGTCCGCGATATCGTCCGTCACCGGCGAGGCATCGGGTGTGCCACCCGTGCCGCCATCGAACGTGGCGGGCACGACCATGAGGCGGTCGTAGTTGACCGCTTCGTCATCGGTTGAGTCGTAGATGAACAGGTGGAACAGCCGATCGGGATTCGTCTCCGGATCGCCGCTGGCGATCGCGAATTGTTGCTCGAACGCCGGCGAAAAGGACTCGGGAACGTTCGACCACCCGGTCGCCTTGGCCAGCTCCACTTGCTGATAGTCGCCCGCGGCTTGCAGATCGTAGTTGGCAAGAACGGTGGCGAACGAGTAATTCGTCCAGTAGTCGATCGCGGGTCCGTTAAGCTCGGGCACGAGCCCGCTCGTTCCGGTCCACTGCACGGCGACGACGGTTTTGCCGTACTGCTCCGCCGCCTGGGCGATCGTTTGGGTTTGGAGCACACCCGGCTCGTAGGCGGATGTCCGGTTGTTGAAGTCGCCATCGCCCGTTCGGTAGAAGGTGTTGTTGACCGATCCGTGGGCTCCCGGCCACGTGCCGGTCGCGAGCGTCGCCCAACCCGTGCCCGTGTTCGGCGGGAAGGCCTGGCGCATGCCGTTGTCGCCGACCACGCCGTCGGCGGCGAGTTGGGCGAACGTCGGGGTGACGCCAGATTCGTTGTACCGATCGATGAAGTCGGGTCGCATCCCGTCACCGGTGAACAACAGCACCGGCGCTGTGGCTGAATCGGTGACGGGCGTCGCTTCCGGAGTGGCGTCCTGAGCCGAGACCAGCGGCCCGAAGAGTGTGCCGAGCAGCGAAAAGACAATGAGCAGTGTCCAGCGCTTGTTTCTCTCTGCGAGCCGCATCTGCGGGTCCCCTTCCCTGTTTTGCGCAAGGCGCGCTCGTCCCCGACGGGGTGAGCCTTGACGCACTTCCCTGATTGATCGAGCCTGAGGCGCGACCACTTTTCCGGTTTCTCCCATCATAGTGGAAATCGGCAGCGTTGGTTGTGAAATAGGAATTAAGTACTGGCTTGAGGAGTTTGCGTGACGCTGGGTCTGGCCGCGAAAGGTGTTGGCAAGTCGTGGTCCACATTTTTGGATGAGACTCTGCGTACGCTGACGCGTACCGGCTTCGCCGTATCCAGTGGGGCCGGGATTCTTCCTTCGTCAGAATGACGGACTGTTCAGGAGTGCTTGCTGAGGCATAGTCATCGAGGCTCCTGGTACTCCATTCGTGTTTTTTTGCTTTGGCCTGCGAGGGGGGCGGGCGGCAGTTGTCAGGCGGCGCACGCGTCCCAAAGCCCGCCGTCGTCGTCGCGGGCGATCTTCTGGGCCTCTTCCAGGATGTCGTCGTAGAGGTCATCCGGCGGGTAGGACCGGGCTACGGCATACCCTCCGAGAACGAGAATTTCCGAGACCAGGTAGGCGTCGCCGCTTTCCTCGTCGATCAGGAAGACGTGGCGCAACAGTCTTCCATTGCGGTCCTCGTCCGAGATGTCTTGCTGGGCCAACACCCTGGTCCTGACCGGGAGTAGTTCACTCAGGAACTCGGTCGCCTCAGGTCCGTAGCACCCCTCTTCGGTAAATGGGCCGTCCATTTCCGGAGCGTTGATTCCAATCAGGCGCGTGTTGTAGTACCAGTCGTCGTCGGGAAAGGTGAGACGGATTGTGTCGCCATCGGTGACCGAGTGAACGACCATCTCCTCGGCATCGTCGGGCGGTTCCCATGGCAGGGCGCCGTGATACAGCGGATTCTCGGCGTCACTGGGTTTCGGAGTTTGGCCGACTGTCGGCACGGAAGCCGTGGCGAACACGATCAGGGAGAGGAGACCTGCCCACAGGGATCGTGTGAAATTGCAACTCATGGCTCGGTCATCTTCCTATTAGTTCACGGCATGCAACGCCCATTGGATGTGTTGTGTCTTTGCCGCAATTTTCGCACATTGGGGGCGTCTGGTAGGATTGTCGCAACCTATCGCGCTAGGGGCGCCCGATTCCGGGCTGAGATGAAACCCTTGGAACCTGATCCGGTTTGAACCGGCGGAGGAAAGCGCGGCGAGACATGCCCCAGGCTTTCTCCCACCGCGTTTCCGGGTTTCGGAACGCGGTGGTGTTGTGTGGAAGGCATGGTCAGGCAATGTCCACGAACGATTTTCATGTCCAGGTGATTTCGCGGCGACTGCGACCGCTCGAACGCACCGTGCCGATCGTCACCGCCGTGCTCGAAGCCGGAGTCGCCTCCGTTCAGTTGCGCGACGAGGGTCCCTCGATGATGGCCATGATCCAGGCGCTCAAGCAGACTCCAGTCTGGGATCGCGAACGGATTGTGGTCAACGGCGAGCCGCGCGTGGCTGGCGCGCATGGAATCCGGTGGGTGCATCTCGGCGCGAGTTGGCTGGAACAGACCCCGCCGTTCGGGAAGTTCGCCAGGGTCGGAATCTCGGTCCACTCGCTCGACGAGGCGATCGAGGCGGAGTCGATCGGGGCCGACTACGTTTCGTTTGGTCACATCTTCCCCACGGAATCGCACCCTGGCGTGCCCGGTCGCGACATCGCTGCGCTTGCCGATGTTGTGCGCCGGCTGGAGATCCCGGTGCTTGCCGTCGGTGGCATCAACCACGCCAACATCGCATCCGTGCTGGTGACGGGCTGCGCCGGCGTCGCGGTCATCTCCGCGGTCGTCGATCATCCGGAAGCCGGATATGCGGCCAGCAAACTCATCGAAGTCGTGCGGTCATCCGGCAGTCAGCCGAAACGCGCTTTACCTGCGATGATTCCCGCGCCAAAACAAGGAGGTTCGCTATGAACCTGATCGTGAACCAGAAGACGCGTGAGGTCGAGGGCGAATCTGCAACCGTGGCGGATATGGTCGAAGGCAAGGTGGGCGCCGAAAAATCGGTCGTCATCGCCGTCAACGGCGACATCGTCCAACGCGCGGATTGGTCCGAACGAGCGTTGACCGAAGGCGATGAGGTCGACATCGTGCGCGCCGTCTCCGGCGGCGACCACAGCCCGACCGACGTGCTCGAAATCGCGGGCGTGCAGTTCGCCTCCCGCCTCTTCCTCGGCACCGGCAAGTACCTGGATGTCGAGACGATGATCGCGTCACTTGAGGCGTCCGGCACGGAAATGGTGACGGTCGCGATCCGGTTCATGGATCTCGACGGCCCAGCCAACGGCGAGCCGGGTATCCTCGACAATCTCGATCTCAACCGCTACCGCTTGCTCCCGAACACCGCCGGCGCCTACACCGTCGCCGATGCGGTGAAGATGGCACGGATGGCGCGGGCGGCGACCGGCACAAACTGGATCAAGCTCGAAGTAATCGGCGACCAGGCGACGCTTTGGCCAGACGTGACCGGCACAATCGAGGCTACGAAGATTCTGGTTGATGAGGGATTCGTTGTCTTGCCCTACACGAGTCCCGATCTCGTCGCCGCGATCCGGTTGGAGGAGGCTGGCGCGGCGACCGTGATGCCGCTGGCCTCGCCGATAGGGAGCGGTCAGGGTGTCCAGGACTGGGTGAGCATCAAGCGCATCGTCGACGCCGTGTCCGTGCCGGTGGTCGTCGATGCCGGGATCGGGACCGCCTCCGACGCCGCGTTGGCGATGGAGCTCGGGGCGGCGGCCGTGCTCGTGAACACGGCCATCGCCAAAGCCGACGATCCGGTCCGGATGGCGACCGCGATGCGCCTCGGGACCGAGGCCGGTCGCCAGTCCTGGCTGGCGGGACGGATGCCGCGCAGCGAGTCGGCGCAGCCGTCGAGCCCGACCGTGGGTGTGCCGCTGGCAGGCGCCGGAATCAAGGAGCGGTGATCCTGCGCGGTGAGTCGGGTATCCTTTGAACCCGGTCACTTTGGACCGGCTGACCATCGACCGAGGTGACTATTCGTGCCGAAAAGCACCATCAATGTGCCCCACGAGCTGGGCAAGGACGACGCGCTCGCACGGATCAAGGACATTCTGGTCCAGGCCAAGGCCCAGTACGGCGACAAGATCTCCGACCTCCAGGAAAGCTGGACGGACGATGGCGGCACGTTTTCGTTCAAGGCCATGGGCTTCAAGATCAGCGGTGCGATGACCGTGACCGACTCGCAAGTCGAAATCGTCGGCGACTATCCATTTGCCGCGCTCCCCTTCAAGGGATCGATCGAATCCACGCTCCGCGAGCGCGCCGAACGCCTCCTCAAGGCTTGATAAATCTCCAACTCGTAGTGGCCTGTCTTGTGCCGGCCAAATGATTCGGGCAAACCCGATGCCCCCCTGTGCAATTCAATGCGGGAGAACTCATGCCTGAAGACAATATCAAA
>JACCUV010000235.1 GCA_013698495.1 Chloroflexia bacterium | reverse complement strand
ATATTCCGGCGGTGCTGAGCGGCGAAATCGACGAGTTGGTGCACGACCTAAGGGCGGCCGATGAATCGGAGCGACTTGCCGACGCGGGATTGGCCGATGAATCGGCGGCGTAGGGCCGCGTTCGGTCAGGCGGCGGATTGGAGTGGGCGGACCCATTCGACTCGGGCCGACACAAGATCGGCCCCTACGGGGCAGGCAGGATCGACAAAATCGGGAATGCGCGGGCGTCAACGTCTGTCGATCCATGTCCGCTCGTACGTGAGGCACGGGCGGACACACCATCGACCGGATTCGGGTATGGCGAGGAGCAGTTCGCGGTCGATGGCGGTACCGCCCCTACGATATGCGGTGGATACTAGTAGAGGGCGAGGAGGCGGGCGAGGCCGCCCGAGCCGCCTTCGTGATTGGGGCCGCCGACCACCACGGTCGCGCCGCTGATCGGCACATCGCCGAGGTTGGCGACGCATTCGACGCCGTACAATCCGGCGCCCGCGGTGGCGACGTGCGTTCCAAAGTCGGTCGAGTTTCCGGGATCCTGGCTCAGGGTGTCGACGCCGATGCCGACAATCGAGCGTTGCTCAGCGAGGAATATCGCCGCGTCGGGATGGAAGCCAGGATAATGCTGGACCCCGGCGGCATCGAGATTGACAAAGGCTTCGGCATCGCTGAACCGATCGCTCCAACCGGAGTTCATGGCCACGAAAGCGCCGAGCGGGAGCTCGCCATTTTCAGCTTCCCAGGCGAGGATGTCGTCGATCGTCAGGGCGTAGTCCACATCGGCCCCGGCCTGAGCGGTAACGTCGATAACGGCGATCGGGGCCACGAGTTGGCCGGGATCGATCAGGTCGGTGGTGGTCCCGCCGTCGACGAAGTGAGCCGGCGCGTCGAGGTGGGTGCCGATGTGTTCGTGAATGGTGAGGATGTTGGCGTAGAAGCCATCGTCGGCGACGGTGACCTCATTTTCCACGCCAAACGGGAGCCGGCCTGGCCAGACCGGCGAGGTTGGCGACAAGGGGTGGGAGAGGTTGGCGACGATGCCATAGGTAATGGTCCGTCCTTCGAGGACAGGGGTCGCGACGGGGGTGGCGTCCTGGGCTCTGAGGGTGAGCGGGGCGAGGGCGCCCGCGGCGGCGAGGGCGCCAGTGGCGCCCAGGAAACCGCGCCTGGATACCGATCCGTTGCCGCCTCGCAACACTGCCTGAACCCTGGACATGACTTCGGGAGAACACATCGGGAAAACCTCCTGAGGGTACAAAACGGTCGATCTCGATCGCCGGCGTCGTGGCGCGACGTCTGCCTGCATCGTACTCCAGACGAGAACGAAACGAAATGGCCCACACGCGATGTACATCCTGTGGTGAGCCAGTAGACGGGCGGAGACCCCTGCATCGCTGGCGGCAAAGTGTCTCTCATGCCGGTATCCAGCAGGGCCGGTACCGCCCCTACGACATGTCGGCGACCGAGAAGTTGCCGCCGGCTGTGCTTGCGAGACGCCACGTCAGAAAAGGAACGGGGAAGGGGAATGTCCCAGCGACGTCGCAGCAATCAGGATGCGCTGAGCGAGTCGGCGAGACAGTTGGCGGTGGCCGGGATCGCGACGCCACGACTCGACGCCGAGGTCTTGCTGCGGCACGTCCTGGGAATCTCGCGCACGGAACTGTTCCTGCGCTACCCAGACCCGATTGGCGACGACGACAAGCATCGGTATGAGGAGTTGATTGAACGGCGGCTGAGCGGCGAACCGGTGGCCTACCTGACGGGTGCCCGGGAGTTCATGGGGCTGTCGTTCGAGGTGGCGCCGGGAGTGCTGATTCCACGGCCGGAGACGGAGTTGCTGGTGGAATGGGCATTGGCGGCCCTGGCTGTCATACGCAATCCGCTGATGGTCGATGTGGGGACGGGGTCGGGCGCCATTGCGATCAGTGTGGTCGCGCTGGCCACGGCTCCGGTTCGGGTGGTCGCGACCGACGTGAGTCCCGTCGCGCTTGGAATCGCGCGGCGCAACGCGGACGCGATCCTGAACGAGGTGCGGCGTCCCTGGCTCAAATTCCAGGAAGGGTCGCTGCTGGAACCGATTTCTGGACAGGTCAACCTGGTGCTGGCGAATTTGCCGTATCTGACACCGAATCAGATTGCGCAGAATCCCGACTTGGCGGTCGAGCCACGGGTCGCGCTCGATGGCGGGGTCGATGGGCTTGACTCGGTGCGGGACCTGATTAGCGACCTTCAGCGGGTGCTGGGGCCGGGCGGCGGAGTGGGTCTCGAACTGGATCCGAGCCAGGCCACGAAAGTCGAGCGCTTGTTGCGGGACCTGTATCCCGGTCGCCAGGTCCGGAAGATCCGCGATCTCGCCGGGTTGGCCCGGCATGTGGTGATGGAGCCACATCCGACGGGTTGCGCTGCATTTCACAATGGTTGACATGGTGCAACTGGTGCAGGCAAGACCTCAGGCTTCCTCCATTGTCGGAATCACAGAACGGTCGACGGAACGACAAAGGCGCGGGCGATGCGCATAGTGTTTGCGGATCAGGACGGGCGGACACACGAATCGACCGACTTCTGTTGTGGAAGGTGTTCATTCCGGTCGATTCTGGTCCGCCCCTTGTATATTCAAGGGAACGTGATGTCCCAGTGGGGCAACGACAAGCCTGACGAGCAGGGCGAGTACGAGCATGGGGAGGAGGAGTGGATCGATTCGGAGCCGAGTTGCGTTCACGCTCGACATTCTCTCTCGGACCCATTTCCCGTCATTCAAATTGTGTGGCGATGGTCATCGCAGATCATTGGCCGTCAGATCGGGCGGGAGGACATACGCGAGCAAGATCCGGGTTGTCCAGATGAAATTCACGGCCCGCTCATCTTCCCCTACGGGATCGCCGATGCACACGTAGCCGGCTCAGATTTTACGGAAGACGGCGGAGGCGTTTTGACCGCCGAACCCGAAGCCGTTGGCGATTGCGACATCGACATTCATCTGGCGGGCGACATTCGGGGTGTAGTCGAGGTCGCAGGCAGGATCGGGATCGGTGAGGTTGATCGTGGGCGGTACGAGGCTATCCCGGATCGCGAGGATGCAGGCGAGGCCGGAGACGGCGCCGGCGGCGCCGAGCAGGTGACCGAGCATCGATTTGTTCGCCGAAATCGCCAATTTCGGAGCGTGGTCGCCGAAAACGCGCTTGAGGGTGTTGGTTTCGCCGATGTCGCCGAGCGGGGTGGCCGTGGCATGGGCTGCCACGTAGTCGACCTCCTCCGGCGCAAGCGCGGCATGCTTCAGCGCGCCCCGAATCGCCGCCGATTGGCCGCGTCCGCTGGGATCGGGCGCCGTGATGTGAAAGGCATCAGACGTATAGGAGCCGCCAGCGACCTCGCAGAGCACGTTCGCGCCACGGCGCATGGCGTGCTCCTCGGATTCGAGGATCACGATCGCCGAGCCCTCGGAAAAGACAAATCCGTCGCGACCCTTGTCGAACGGGCGGCTGGCGCCTTCGGGATCGTGATTGCGGGTGGAGAGGGCTCCCATTGTCGCCAATCCGGCGATCGCGACGGGGGTAATTCCGGCCTCCGTGCCACCGGCGATCACAACATCGACATCGCCGCGCTGAATCATGTGCACGGCGTCGACAAAGGCCTGGACACCGGCGGCGCAGGCGGCAACCGAGGTCACGGTGGGACCATGTATATTGAAATTGATCGCGATTTGGCAACTGGCCATGTTCGGCGCGAAGAGCGGGATCAGAAAGGGGCTGACCCGCCTCGGGCCATTTTTGGCCATGTTGATGACTTCGTTCTCGATTGTCCCGATCCCCCCGCCGCCGGTGTTGACGACGATGCCGATGCGCTCACGATTGTCGTCGGTGATTTCGAGACCCGCATCTTCGAGCGCCTGGCGCGCGGCGGCGACCCCAAACTGGGCGAATCGGTCCATGCGGCGAGCGGCCTTGAAGTCGATGAAGTCCCTGGCCACGAAGTCGGGGACTTCGCCCGCGATCTGGACGTCGAGGTTGGACGCGTCGAAGTGCTGGATCGTGCGAATGCCGGAACGTCCCCCGGTCAGCCCGCTCCAGAAGGCGTCAACGCCGATCCCGAGTGGCGTGACGGCGCCGATCCCTGTCGCGACAACCCGAGTCACCAGATGCGTCCTTTCGTGTCCTTGCGACGGTTCAGGGCGTGTTCCGGATGCGTCGGCCCAGGTTCGGCTCAATGGTACCGGGATTTGAGTGTCCATGCGAGCGGTTGGGCGTGATTCGCACTTTGGGGCGTTAATTTGGGTACGGCAGTTAGAGCGGATACCGAAATGGTTGTCGCCTACCGTCTTGGTAGGGCTGCGGAGCTTGCTCCGCCCGTCTTCCGCCAAGATCGTCAGCCTTTGTGACACCGGCTCTAATCGGCATGCCAGGCAATCTGTCCGACACAGGGTTCGCTTAACTCATTCCCAGCGGTGGTTGGTGCAGACCGAATGTCGTGGGATTGAGCGAAAGGACCCATTCGACAAGCTGAGGGCAGGCTACGCTTCGCGTTCGCGGGTCAGATTCGGGATGTCAGGATGGGCTTTACGGCCCGCCAGTCCTCCCCTGCAAGTTCACCCAGCCAACACGGCGCCATCGAAGTCATCATGTGAATCACCGCCAGCGAACTCGCCGACACTACAAGCCGAGGTCGGCCATGCCGACGGTTTTGACATTGCGGTCGATTCGCTTGACCAACCCGGCGAGGACGGCGCCGGGCCCGAGTTCTACAAAGGTGTCGGCGCCGAACGCGACCATCGCCTGCACAGATTCGATCCAGTTCACGGGGCGCTCGACGTGGTGTTCGAGCTCAGACCGAATTTCGGCTACGGTGGAGATTGGCCTGGCGGAGACGTTGCCAACGATCGGAAACGAGGGAGTCTCGAAGTCAATGGTGTCAGTGAGCGCTTTCAGTTTGCGCGAAACGTCCTCCATCAGCGGGGAATGGGACGCGATCGAGACTGGCAGGCGGGCTACACGTTTGGCGCCTGCCGCCTTGGCGAGTTCCATCGCCTGCTCAAGCGCGCCGACTTCACCCGAGATCACGATTTGGCCGGGGCAATTGGCGTTGGCGACGTTGATGATTCCGGCAGAAGACGCCTGATCGCAGATCGCGACGAGGGCCGCTTCGTCGAGGCCGAGAACGGCGGCCATTCCA
>JACCUV010000216.1 GCA_013698495.1 Chloroflexia bacterium | reverse complement strand
GCGCCCAGCTCCGTGCCAAGTTTGGAACGTATTATGACAAGATTCCAATGGTCTGGTTCTGGGGCAAAATCTGGCTGCGCACGAAATCGCGGCGCTCGCCGCTCGATCAGGAGAAGTTGGGATACTTCAACGGGAGCTTTCAGGTGATCGTCGATGCCCTGGTCGATGCTTGCGAGGCCGCGGGAGTGCGACTTGTCCGCTCGGGGTTATCGCGGATCAGCCAGGGCGAAGGCAGCACGTGGGTTGCTCACGACGAATCTGACTCGACCTCCACGCACGTGGACGCGATGCTCGCGACTGTGCCGTCGCATATCTTCCAGAAGCTGGCGCCCGCGCTTCCACCGGGCTATGTCGCCAAACTCGATGCTCTCGTCTACGAGGCCGCCGTCGTCGCCATTCTCGAACTGGATCGACCGTTGTCCGATGTCTACTGGCTCAATATCGCCGACGACGACTTGCCATTCACCGCGGTCATCGAACACACCAACTTCGTGAGCGCGGAAAAGTATCAGGGCAAGCACTTCGTTTACCTGAGCAAATACATGGAGCCCGATCACCCCTGGTTCACAATGAGATCGGACGACGTCATTGCGGCGTACCTGCCGCACCTGACCAAAATCAATCCCGCATTCGAATCATCCTGGATTCAGAACTGGTGGGTCTTTCGCGAGCGGGCCGCCCAGCCAATCACTCCCATGCAGTATTCGGAGCGGATGCCGGAGCACCGGACACCCTTGAAAAACCTGTATCTCGCCAACACCACGCAGATTTACCCTGAGGATCGGGGCACCAACTACAGTGTCCGGCTCGGCAACGACATTGCGCGGATGATCATCGGCGCCCTCGGGGAAGAATCAGGCGAGGCTCCATAGAGGTTCCTGTTCAACCACTTCGAACACTGCGACGCCGGTTCGTTCGAGATGCGCGAGATAGGCATTGATCGTCGGTTTGAGCAGGAAGAAACCCTGTGCGTTCAGGGCCGGAACGTCCAATGCCCGGAACACCTCGGTGCAGACCCGATCGCTGGCCGACGGCGTCTGGAGCGTGTTCGCAATCGCGGCGAGCGTTCGGTCGATCGCCTGGTGATTAAGGCCAACCAGGGCATCGATTGACTCGCTGTGCGGTCCGTGGCCGGGTACCACGAACCCGGCGGGAATCGCCAGGGCCGCATCCAGCGATGCAAGGTGATCGGTGAGCCCATAGAGATACGGAATCCGGTACTTTTCGATCGCGGCCTCGGGGAACACGACATCCGCGCAAAAGAAGACCCCATCGACCAGTACCCCGGTGTGGTTCGGCGAATGACCCGGCAGCGCAACGACCTCGATCGCCGCGCCGAAAAAATCCTGAGGGCCAATCTCCGCTATGCCATCGACCGGACTCGCTTCGGCCAGCAGGAAGCGGCTGCGAAGCGTGTCCAGCGGATCAGCGCCACCATACAGGAAGGCCGGTTGGAGGATGGGATGGCGGATGACGGTCGCTTCGATATCCGGAGCCCAGACTTCGCAGCCGGTTCGCTTCCGCACAAATGCGTTGGCGCCAAAATGGTCGGCATGCCCGTGCGTGTTCAGGATCGCCACGACCTCGGAGTGCAGTTCGTCTCGCACGACCCGCAACACCTTCCGCGCTGTCGTGTCATTGAGCCCAGTGTCTATCAGCGTAACGTGAGTCGGGTCGTTGCGAATTATGCCGATGTTCGTGCCTCCGGGCACGTATCCGACCCGGTCGCTCAAAGGTGCATACATGGAAGTTCGCTCGCTCCTCTGTCGGTCTGGTCCGCACTATACTCCAACGTGGTCTGGATTTTTGGGTGCGGTCCGTGGGGATGAGGTTTGTTGAAACACATTGTTGCGGTGGAGCAGTTCGAGCGCGAGTGGGTCCTTGACCTCTTCCGGGACGCCGATCGGATGAAATCGGTTAGCGCACGCGATGGGTTGCTGAACGATCGCATTCTGGCGACGCTCTTCTACGAACCGTCCACCCGCACCCGGCTCAGTTTTGAATCCGCGATGTTGCGACTTGGCGGTCAGGTGCTTTCCACCGAGAACGCACTTGAATTCTCTTCCGCGATCAAGGGCGAGTCGGTTGAGGACACGGTGAGGATCGTCGCCGGGTATGCCGATTGCATCGTGATTCGACATCACGAGCAGGGCGCGGCGGCGCGGGCAGCGACGGTGTCACCGGTTCCGATCGTCAACGGCGGCGATGGTCCGGGGGAACACCCAACCCAGGCGCTGCTCGATTTCTATACGATTCACGACGAGTTGAACCAGTTCGATGACCTGACCGTCGCGCTCGTTGGCGATCTCAGGTTCGGGCGAGCTGTGCGGTCGCTGGCGATGATGTTTCGAATGACCAGCAACGTCAACCTGCTCTTCGTCTCACCGGATGCCGTGCCAATGGGCGACGATGTGCGGCAGGCCCTGAATGCTGCTGGCGTCCGATACCGCGACGAACCGGATTTGGGGAAGGCTCTGGTGGTCGCCGACGTGGTGTATCAGACTCGCATCCAGCGGGAGCGTTTCGCCACCCAGGACGAATACAGAGCCGCCCAGGGAATATACATCTTGAACGAGGAGTCGTTGGCCTTGCTCGGTCCCAAGGCGATCATCATGCATCCGCTGCCGCGCGTCGACGAGATCAGCCCGGCCGTGGACGCCGATCCCCGCGCCGCGTATTTCAGGCAAGCTCGCAACGGCGTCTATATCCGCATGGCGTTGCTGAATCAACTCCTTAGGGCCAGTTCGAATTGACGATCACCCCGAAGGGAGAGAGTCGGGTCCCTGGCGGTGACTGGTCTGAACGCGCTCCCAGCGGGACAGTTCGGACGCGCGGCGATGAACCAATCCGACGAGACCGAGCCCTCCAACCAGGGCGGCGACGACCATGAGCACTTTGACGACACCGAAAAGGTCAGCCGCCGCGGCCGCGAAGAAAATGGGGATGAACGCAAACGAATTCGAGATGGTGAAAAACGTCGCGTAGACGCGGGCTCGGACCGCCTCGTTCGAACGCTCCTGGAGCATCGTTTGCGACGGCACGAGGATGAACGCGTTGCAGATTCCCAGCACCAGGGCGAACGAACCGGTGAACATCGCCACCAGCACCACAGGCGCCGGAGCCGTCCAGAACACATCGAGAAACGAGCGCGAGATTGCCATCAGGGCCAACATCAGTCCTGCCGAAGCGAGCGAAAGGTCGATCAACCAATCCCGTCCGATGCGGCGGGCGACCCGCGGCACCACAATCACGCCCACCAGCACCCCGAGTCCCGCTGGCGCCACCACAAATCCGATGTCTTCCTTCCGCAGACCAATCACCGAGGTGACGAATTCCGGTCCGAGCGTGGCCACGAGCAGGAACGTCGTCGAGGCCAACGTGAGGTAGCCGATTGCGCGCATGAGCGCCGGATCCTGGAGGATGAAAACGAGACCCTCCTTCATGTCATTGATCAATCGGTGCGTCGGGGACATCGACTTGACGCCAGCGGAGACCGCAACCACCGGTGTGACCGGAAGCGTCAGGACGAGGGCCGCGCTGGCCAGGTAGACAACGATCGCGCCAATGAACAACGAGTCGATGCCGACGGCCTTGACCAAAATTGGACCGACCGCCGCAAAACCGACAAGTTGCGCCGCCGTGGACGTGAGATTGAACAGTGCGTTGGCGGACATCAGTTGGGTTCGAGGTGTCACTACCGGGATCGTTGCGCCCAACACGGGGGCGAAGAACTGGCCGGCGATGCCGAACACGAATGTCACGACGTAGTAGGCCGCGAGAATCGTTTCCACATGCCAGCCGGGGCGAATGACCAAAAACAGCAGCACCGCTCCGGCGCGGGCAACATTCAATAAGGCCAGCAGCGTCCGCTTGTTGGAACGGTCGGCAATCACCCCGGCCAACGGGCCGAATAGCACGGCGGGCAACGAGAAGGCGAGGATCACGAGGCTGATCGCGGTGTTCGCCTGGGGCAGGTTGTGGACCTCGACAACATCGCGCACGCGGAGCAGAAGGGCGAAGTTGATCATGTTTTGACAGGTTTGGGTGATGGCCTGGACCAGCCAAAGCCGGAGAAACGGACCGTTTCTCAGCACCGCCGGTATCGAGTCGTCCAAACCATGAGCTACTGCGGCGGTGGTCACCCGGTCACCAGCTCGGATGTACCCTGCACCGGCGCCGCGGGTCCGCGCGAAACGAACTTCTTGAGCCGCTTCTCCAGGGTGCGCCGGGGAAGCAGGACCCGGCGACCGCACGTCCGACAGCGCAACCCGATGTCGGCGCCGATGCGCACCACCGTCCACTCCAACGATCCGCATGGGTGCGGTTTGCGCAGTTGCACCACATCGTCCATGTAGAAGGGAACTGGTTCCTTGAGGACCATGCCGACTTCCTTGGGACGACCGTGGAAAACGCTACGTGAGTCCCGGAATTTTGATCCCGCCAGTGAGGGCGCTCATCTTGTCTTCAGCGAGCGCCTGGGCCTTCTCCATCGCATCCTGAACGGCGGCGGCGATCAGATCCTCAAGCATTTCGACATCGTCAGGGTCAACCGCCGACGGATCGATCTTGATCGACTTGAACGATCGCTGGCCATTCACCTCAGCGGTCACAACTCCACCGCCGGAGGAGCCGGAAACGATCGTTTCCTCAAGTTCCTCCTGGATCTTGGTCATCCGGTTCTGCATTTGCTGGATCATTTTCATATTTGGCTGTTGCATAGTTTGTCCTCCAAGGGCACACAAAGGAGTCTTCGCATGGTTTCAACACAGGCTGACCGTTGGAGCCAACGCGTCGACCTGGCCGCCATGAAGTATAGCCGCACCTGCTCCGGTCATCGTGAGGACGCGACAAATGCGCGGGAGCGATCGAGCATCGTCTTCGCATTTAATCGCGCCGCCTCACCCGGAGGCAACCCGTCGATCATCGCCGCCACTTCCAGCTCGCGATCGGTTCCGGTCAGCACTCGCACATCGGAAACAGTTCTGCGATCCACTTCCCGTTTCTCGATTTTGAGATGGGTATCGGCCAGCGCCGCGACCTGCGGCAGATGAGTCACGACAATGACCTGATGCCGTTGCGAGATACCCCACAGCTTTTCGCCAACTACTTGACCGGAACGGCCGCCGACTCCGACGTCGATTTCATCGAAGACGAGGGTGGGGGTGAGATCGACATCCGAGAGAATCGATTTCACTGCAAGCATCAGGCGGGCCGTCTCGCCGCCAGATGCACTTCGGGCAAGCGGTTTCAGAGCTTCGCCGGCGTTCGGCGCAATCAAAAACTCGATTTCGTCGATGCCGGATTCGTCGATATGGAACGAAGCATCGATCGACGTTCCGGGCAAGGCGATTCCGGTGGCGTCTTCGCGGTGGTTCACGGCAATCATGATTTCGGCGCGACCCATGTGGAGATCGGCGATGCTTTGTTCGACGGCGGCGGAAAGTTGTTTCGCGGCCAGCTTACGATCATCGGAAAGGGCGATCGAAAGCGACGCGACGTGCGTCCCGAGTGTCGATTCCCGTACCTGAAGCGCGCCGAGGTCGAGTTCACCCGAAGTCAAATCGGCCAGTTCCCGGCACGCCCTTTCCGCGAAGTCGAGCACATCCAACAGTGTTGCCCCGTATTTGCGCTTGAGCGACTGGATCGTGGAAAGCCGATCCTCGACCTCGGCCAGCCGCGACTCATCGGATTCGATGCGTTCGGCGTAGGTTCGAAGTTCGCGAGCGAGGTCCTCGGCCAGGACGAGGAGTTCGTTGGCGCGGCTGTCGAGTTCGCCCGATGTGGAGTCATACGAGGCAATGGCTGTGGTCAGCGAGGTGACCCGACGCACGAGCGACGTGATGTCGGCGCCGTTCGCTATGTCGTCGTCCACCAGCGCGGAAAGCGCCTCCAGGGCATGGCCGCGGAGTCGATCCGCGTTGCGCAGGATGTCGCGCTCACCGGCGAGCACATCATCGTCGCCAATGCCAACGGCCGCCGCATCGATTTCGTCGATC
>JACCUV010000194.1 GCA_013698495.1 Chloroflexia bacterium | reverse complement strand
ACACGACCGTGAGCGCGACCACCTTCATCGTCGAGGAACTCATCATCCCGACCTCGCGCGACGCCCCGGAGTTCGCTGATTTCAGCGAGATGACGGACGTCCGCAATGAGATCGAAGCCGACATTGTCGGCAGTTCTGCCCTCAGCGTCACCGCCGAGGAACTTCTCTCTGGTTACCTGCAGCAGGACTACGAGAGGCGGAAGCTGTTTGTTGCGCGCGTCGATCGCAAGATCGCTGGCCGTGGAGTGCTGGAGTGGTCGACTGGGGAAGACACGAATATCTCCTGGATCACCGGCGAAGTGCTTCGCGAGCACCGCAATCGGGGCATTGGCGGCGCCCTTTTCGATCGCCTCGAGGCGATCGCGCGCGAATCGGGCCGAACGATTCTCCAGGTGGATACGATGCACTCCAGCGCGGAGGGAGGGGAGCGCGTCCATCCTCCAACCGGGTTTGGCGACGTGCCAGCCGGCGACCCCGGGGTCAGGTTCTTGCGGAAACGCGGTTACACGCTGGAGCAAATCGCGCGGGCCAGCTTCCTCGACCTCCCGGTCGATCCCGCCCGGTTGGACCAATTTCGCCAGGAAGCCCAAATAGCCGCTGGCGACGACTACGCGGTCGTAACCTGGGTCGGACCGACTCCGCCGGAATGGCGAACCGATCGCGCCTACATCAAGAACCGGATGAGCGTCGACGAACCTGCCGCCGGGCTCGAAGTCGACGAGGAGACGTGGGACGAAGCCCGAGTCATCAAGTACGACGCGGATGGGATCGCCAGTGGCCGCGAGATGCTCACTGCCGCAATTCTCCACGTGCCGTCGGGCCACCTTGTGGGCGTAAACGAACTCTCTGTCGCGAAAGACCGCACCCGTCCCGTCGGCCAGGAAGACACGATCGTGATCTCCGAACATCGTGGTCACCGGCTCGGCATGTTGCTGAAGGTCGCCAACCTCCAGGAACTGGCCAGGTTCAGCCAGGAATCCCCAATTGTTTTCACCTTTAATGCCGAAGAAAACCGGCACATGCTCGATGTCAATGAAGCGGTCGGTTTCCGCGCGGTCGGCTACGATGGCGCCTGGAAGAAGACCATCTCGTAGGGAATTAACCGATGAGTTGCCTGGTAGTGGCCGCTCCTGTGGCGGCCAGAGGCCAGCGTACCGGATGTCCAGCATTTCCGGAATGTCGAAACCGTGTGGAGGGCACAAGACCCTCCACTACCTCATTTGGGGGAGACGATCATGATTCCTGGTATCGCCATCGATGAACTCGCCATCCCCGAATCGCTGGACGGTCCCGGCGCGGACGACTTTCGGACCTTCGCCAGCATTCGCAACACCGTCGCCAGCGAGTACATGGGCGAAGCCGCCGCCACCGCCACGCCAGACGAGTTGCTGCCATCGCTCCAGGAGCAGACCTGGGATCACAAGAAGCTGTACGCCGCCCGGCGGGACGAGGAGATCGTCGCCATCGCGGTGATCGTTTGGTCGGTCGAACGTGAGACGCGCGTGACGTGGGTCGATGTCGAGGTGCATCCCGATTGGCGCAACCAGGGCATCGGCACGGCTCTCCTCGACTACGTCGAGGGGTTTGCGCAGGCGTCGGGACGACCCCTGATTCAGGGTGGCTTTCTGCACCAGACGATTGAGACCGGGCCGCGCCTCGAATCTCCCACTGGTTTCGGGTCTCTCCCACGCGACGAGCCGGGCGTCCGCTTCTTGCTGAACCGCGGCTATTCACTTGAGCAGGTCTACCGCGTGAGCTTCCTCCACCTGCCGGTCGAGGCGGCGACGATTGAACAGAGCCTGGCGGCGGCGCTGGAGAAAGCTGGAAGCAACTACCGGGTCCACACCTGGGCGGGCAGGACACCTGAGCGTTGGCTCGACGGCGTGGCCACGGTGATTGGCCGGATGCCCACCGATGCGCCCTCGGGAGACCTCGAAATTGACGAGGAACCGTGGGATGCGGAACGCGTGCGCAAGAACGACGAGCGGCGAATCCGGGCCGGGCGCACTGGACTTGCCGCCGCGGCCGAGCACATCCCGAGCGGCAACCTCGTCGCCCTCAATGAGCTCTCGGTCCCGGAGGACCGGTCGCGGCCCGTGCACCAGGG
>JACCUV010000188.1 GCA_013698495.1 Chloroflexia bacterium | reverse complement strand
GGCTCGACCAACCCCATGTTGCCGGCCACGGGCTCGACGATGATCGCGGCGATCTTGGCGGGATAGTCGGCAAACAACTCTTCCACGGCCTCCAGGTCGTTGAACGGAGCGACCAGCGTGTCGGCGGTAGCTCCGGCTGGCACACCGGGACTATCGGGCAGTCCCAAAGTGGCGACCCCGCTGCCGGCCTGCACCAGCAGCATGTCGGCGTGCCCGTGATAACACCCCGCGAATTTGACGATCTTTTCGCGACCGGTGGCGGCGCGGGCGAGGCGCAGCGCGCTCATCGTCGCTTCGGTGCCAGACGACACCAACCGAATCTGGTCGACGCCAGGCACGGCCTGCACGATCAGGTCGGCGAGTTCGGTTTCCGCTTCCGTGGGTGCGCCGAAGCTCGTGCCCTTGCGCAGCGCGGCGGTTGTCGCCTCAACTACCTCCGGGTGCGCGTGCCCCAGAATCAGCGGTCCCCACGACAACACGAAATCGATGTACTGATTGCCGTCGATGTCCCACAACTTGCTACCCGCCCCCCGATCGACGAACAGCGGCGATCCGCCGACCGAGCGGAAGGCGCGAACCGGACTATTGACGCCACCGGGGATGACGCGGCTGGCGGCGGCGAAGGCCGCCTTCGACGCTGCGCGCGTACGAGGTGCAGACCGGGTGGTGTGGGACACGAAAACATCTCCTAGACGCATTGGGGACATCTGATCGGACGTCCTGCACTTGTACCGCGCAACCAATCAAGGCTACCATCGAGCATGGGTAAGGGCGCACCTGGATCGACCGACGCAGACATGTTCCGGGTCCGGCTCATGTCGATCCAGTTGTCCGCCCGCGACACACGGACCACATGCCACCACGGTCACGTGTCTGACCTTGGGTGGGATGGTGCGATGCGGTCGCATCCAGACCGCAAGTATCCGGAGACGAGGCGTATTTGCCGGAACCCTACTCCGGTTTCAATCCCAAAATGCGAAGGATCTGCTCGGACTCGTCGACCGTGTTTGCCTCGCGCAAGGCCAGGATCGGATCGTGCACGAGTTTGCGGGTGACCCCATTCGCAAGCGCCCGAACCAGGTTCTGGTCTCGCGTGGAGAGGTGGGAAAGCCGTCGTAGCGCGCGCTCGACTTCGGCATCGCGAATATCGTCGGCGTGTTGACGAACCTGGCTGATCGCTCGGGTCGCGGCGCGGCTGCGCACCCACCGCCCAAACTCCTCCACAGCCGATTTGACCAATATCTCAACCTTGACGACCTCATCGGCGTATTGGCGGCGAGTCGCCGCGGCCAACGGCTCCAGAGCGTCGACATCGCGGACGCGAACCCATTCAATTGCTTCGCATTCGGAAGCAATCGATCGCGGCACGCTGATATCGACCATCAGAAGCGGTCTGGATCGATTGTCTATGTGATTGGCGCCGACCATTGGCTCGTCCACCATCACCGCCCCGACCACAAGTTCGGCCTGGGCGATCGCCTGGGTCAATCCCGAAACTGCAACGGCCACGCCACCGACCGCCTGGGCCAGTTCCCGCGCCCGGGGAAGCGATCGATTGACAACCAGGAGCTCACCAATGCGATGCGACCGCAGCAACTTGCCCGTCAGCGACGCCATCTTCCCGGCGCCAAGCAGCAGCACAGTCTTGCCGCTCAATCCACCCAGTTCGTGTACCGCGAGGTCGACCGCCGCGTGCGCGATCGAGACGCGATTGCGCGAAATGTCGGTTTCCGTGCGCGCTCGTTTGCCCATGCGCAGGGCGTCCGTCGCCAATCGTTGCAACACCGGTCCCACGGAACCGGCTTCTCGAGCCTGGTCGAGTGACTCCCGAATCTGGGACAGAATCTGTGGTTCACCGAGCACGAGCGAGTCGAGCCCGCTTGCGACTCGGAAGAAGTGATTCACCGCTTCCTGACCGCTATGTGAATAGGACGCACTCGTCAACACGTGAGTCGGCACACTGTGGTAGCTGGCGAGAAACTGAAAAATCTCATCCCGGGCATTCAACTCGCCCGATTCGACCGCGTAAATTTCGGTCCGATTGCAGGTCGAGACAATCATGCCTTCGCCGAGGCGACCATGTAGCGCTCGCAAGCCTTCCGCAAGCGCCTCGCCTGAAAAAGCGAGCCGTTCCCGGATGGCGACCGGCGCGTACACATGATTCGAACCGACAACCACAACCCTGGGCGTCGTCAATTCACCTGGCCCCAATCCTCAATCGGCCGCACGGTCTTGCATGTCCACTCAGTCACGTCCGCTCACCAAGTGCAAGGGACACGATAGTCCTCCAAGGATACTTCAGAATCGGTCGCACGATATGTCCACAAGGGCGCCCATTCAGGAATGATTCTCAATATCTCCCGATCACAAGCCAGCGCAAACGGTCTTTGCGCAAGTCAACCACCGATCATATAGTGCATCGTGACACGCGCGCGGCAGCCGCAACCGGTTCCGCGTCGCCTCAACATCCTTTCGCAAGCTCATTTCAATCAGGGAGATCGCACGAGATGGCATTGGCCACAGATCTGACACTACATGCGAAGTACCGGCAGGACTTTGCGGGCTCCGCGCGGATGTTCGAACGCGCCCGAAAGTCGATCGTTGGTGGCATCACGCACGATGGACGCCACATCAAACCGTTTCCGCCGTACATTGCCCGAGCCGACGGCGCGTGGAAGTGGGATGTCGACGGGCACAAGTTGATTGACTACGCGATCGGACATGGATCGCTGATTCTCGGCCACAACGATCCTGAAGTCGTCGCCGCGATGCACGAACAAGTCGATCGGGGCACACACTTTTCAGCCGGACACGAAACCGAAATCCGTTGGGCCGAGAAAGTCATCGAGCTTGTGCCATCGGCCGAGGAAGTCCGGTTCACGGCCTCCGGCACGGAATCGACGCTCCTCGCAATGCGCGTCGCCCGTGGATTCACCGGCAAAACAACGATCCTCAAGTTCGAGGGCCACTTTCACGGCTGGCAGGACTACGCCCTGAAGGGCGAGAAGCCGCCATTCGAATCGACCACCGTGCCGGGCATCCCGAAGGAAACGCTGGGCACGGTCTCGGTCATCCCCGCGAACGATCCTGGAATGCTCGAAGAGCGCCTCGTTCAGGGCGACGTTGCGGCCGTGATCCTCGAACCGAGCGGCGCCTCGTGGTCGACGATCCAATTCCGGGACGACTTCCTCAAGAAGGTGCGCGAAATCGCCACCAGGCACGATGCACTGCTCATCTTCGACGAGGTGATCACCGGTTTCCGCTGGGCTCCAGGTGGAGCCCAGCAGCGCTTCGGCGTGACACCGGACCTGACCACGATGGCCAAGATTGTCGCCGGCGGGATGCCCGGTGGCGCGCTCGCCGGTCGTGCCAATGTGATGGAGATGATCGCGTTTCGAGACGAGCCGGGTTGGAACGGCGCTCGCCGCGTCCCCCAGGCCGGCACCTTCAACGCCAACCCGCTGGCGGCGGCGGCAGGCGTCACGGCGCTGACCAGGTGCGCCGACCCGAGTGTTCAGGCGCATTGCGACGATCTGGCGAAAAAGATCCGGGTTGGTCTCAACCAGGTCATCTCATCGCTCGATCTGCCCGCCTTCGCCTGGGGCGAGAGTTCGGTGTTTCATGTCGCCTTGGGTCAACCGGCCACCAACTTTGATGCCGGCGACATGCACACGCCGGAGGGTGTATCAGCCGAGTTTCTCAAGGGCAGTGGCGGCGACAAACTGGGAATGACCTTCGAGATTGGCATGCTCCTCGAAGGCGTCCATGTCTTTCACTCGGGCGGATTGCTCTCGACCCGCCACACCGATGCCGATGTCGACCACACAGTCGCCGCTGCCGAAACCGTCTTCAGCGCGTTGAAAGCCGAAGGCGCGTTTGATTAACCCGGATCATTCATCGAGGGCTCCCAACTAGTAGTGGCCGGTCTTGTGCCGGCTGATTGGTACAATGAGACACCGCGAACGCAACCGCTCAACTCGTCGAGACCAATCCGAAGCAAGCGATGGATGCAACCCGATGCCATTTTCCACCCGAATAGTGCAACGGCGCCCCGAATAGTGCGGAAACTCGCCCATTGAGTCGTCGGGTTCAATGCCCCACTACGCTCGGAGGCCCCGAATAATGCAGGCTGTCCGTACAATCAAAACCGCTCGAAAACCCCGCCAGCTCAGCAAAGACGAATTATGTTGAATAATCCAGACGTTGATATTCAAACTACATTTGTCGCTGGTGTCGTTCCCGCAATCGCGCATAGTCCTCAGCCGTATCGACGTCAAGTGGCGGTTCTGGCGACCCGCCATCGATCAGGACCACAACGCCGGTATGGCGCCGCAGCACCTCGCGACCACCCTGATCGCCAGTGACGCCACGCAGCTCCCCGAAATACTCGCGACCGAACAGCACAGGGTGACCGCGCCGCTCTCCGTACCTGGTCATCGCCAGCGCGGCTCGTTGTTCGTTCCGCGTTTCGATCAGGCGGTCGATCGCCCTGGCCTCGACTCCCGGCTGATCGGCGAGCACGACAATGATCGCGTCGGCATCGCCCGCCGCATCGAGCCCGGCCAGCAGCGATGTTGATTGCCCCTCTTCGTACCGCGAATTGAAAACGAAAAACACATCCATGCCGGTAAGCGCGTGGCGCACGGCGCCTGCC
>JACCUV010000187.1 GCA_013698495.1 Chloroflexia bacterium | reverse complement strand
GGACCATGAAGGACCATGACGTGGGGAACAACTTGTCGTTGGAAGCCGCGTCATTGCCCAACAATGGTCCAATGCATCACCGACCAAGCAGGAGTCGAGTCGATGCTGTCACCGACTCATTCGAGCATGAAGCCTTCTCCGTGACTCCACTTGTCCTGTGAACAGTGTAAAGCTGCGCGCCGAGTTTCATGCGAAGCGTTTGGGTAGGCAAATTCGGCACGGATTCACGCCCGGCTCAATCATCGTTGTCTACCATCGGATTGACGAAGATGCTCACGATCCATGGCAGCTTGCCGTGAGTCCCACGCATTTTGCCGAGCATCTCGGGATTCTCGCACGGTGGGGAACTCCGATGTCCTTGTCGCGAATGGCCGAATTGGCCATGAACGGCGCTCTGCCCAGGCGCTCGATCGCCATCACGTTCGATGACGGCTACGTTGACAATCTCCATCATGCGAAGCCAATCCTGGAAGCCCATGGGGTTCCAGCGGCCGTATTCGTGACCGCCGCATTAATGCGGCGGGAAACCGAGTTTTGGTGGGACGAACTCCAGCGTATTGTCCTGCTACCGAACACCTTCCCCGATGCCCTGTCGTTGGAAATTGGAAGCAAGACGATCCATTGGAATGTACAAGCGGATCGCGCCGGGCAATCGTTTCGGGATCGCCTCTCGTTTCACGATGCGGTATGGCGATCGATTCAACCCCTTTCGCACCAGGATCGTCGAGCGTCGCTTGATCGCTTGCACGACTTGGTCGGGACGCCGCGCGGATCGCGAACCGACGTTCGCCCACTTGAGGCAGGCGAAATCGTCGAGCTCGCCCAGGGAGGCCTGATCGAAATCGGGAGCCACACGATCAGTCATTCTTCTTTGTGCGACCTGAGATTGACCGATCTGCGCGAGGAGATCGTTGGCGCCAAAACTGGAATCGAGGAACTGCTGGGCCAGAGTGTCGCCGGATTCTCATATCCGTTTGGGGAGACTGGTTCGGCATTGAACAACATCGACAAAATCGTCAGGGAGGCGGGCTTCGATTGGGCGTGCACAAGCGGAGCGCGAGCAATCCGCGGGCAATGCAACCCGTACTTTCTTCCACGATTTGCGATCCCGAACTGGAGTGGCGCCAGTTTCACCTACCACTTTGTGAGCCGAATGCTGGACTGATCCAGGCACAAGACGCCAGAAAAGGAAGACCACGGCTTTGGCAACGACTCATCGTCAACGCGAGTGGAAACTGGAGTTTGGGTGTCGGACGGAGGCAAGCCTCCGTAGTTGCAGTTCGATTCGCACACGTCCCGCATCGAGAATGGGATGCTCAAGCCACCATCGCCGTTGGTTGACCATTTTGCGAAGTTCCCTCGTGCTCGCCCCACTACGGTTCAGATAGGCGGCGACCCAACCGAGAAAGTGTCTTGTGGCGTCTCGCGTGCTTCCGTCGCGCTCAGCCACGGCGCAGGTACTATCGGGATGCTGCCGATACCAACCCCAGGTTGCGCTTGACACGTACACCGGAGATACCAGGAGGACTTTCGCGTGAAAGGCCATGTCTTCATACAGGTCCACAAACTCCGGTTCGAATCGACCAACTCGCTCAATGATTTCTCGTCGCAGCAGCAAACTGCAGATGCAAAAAAAGGCGCTTTCTCCAGGCGACAGAAGATGTGGAAACAACGTAGGTGGGACTATGACTCTATCGAACCGGATGCTCAACGCAGCGTCGTAGTCGCGTCGACAATCGTCCGGGTGACCCGTCCAGCTGTACCAGTACCGCGTGCGTCCAAAGACCGCCGCGGCTTCAGGATGCAACTTCAGAACTGCTAATTGCTCTTCCAACTGGGTGGAAACCCAAACATCGTCGGCATCGAGGAACGCCACGTACTCGCCCCGAGCCGCTTCGACACCAAGATTCCGGGAGGCGCCGACGCCGCGTCGCTGGCGCTCCTCGTGTTCGAGGACGCGAACACGCTCCGGATGAGCCGCCGCCAATGCCCCAGCAAGGTCCGAACTGCCGTCGCTCGATCCGTCGTCGACGAGGATAAGTTCCCAATTCGTGACAGTTTGCGCGAAGACGCTGTCGATTGCCTCCTGCATGAACCGTTCGGCGTTGAGGAAGATGACTATGCACGACACCTTCGCGCTTTCGCGGTGGTCCAAAGAACGCCTCCTCGGTTGTTACCCGCTGTTCTCCATACTATTGGAGTCCCTGCCAGACCGCGCCCTGAACTTCAACGCGTCTTTCCTGTTTCATCTCCGCCGCGCTGAAAGTGGACCGGTTTCATGCCGTGATGTCGCCCGCGCGTGGCATGATTGGTCAGAACCGATATGACCATGTCTCCCCTGGTGGACTACGCCTGCGCCACTGTGCATCGCTGCAACAGAGGTGGCGCCACCCACCTGTTGCCACGCGTTCCCTCATCATCGTACGTTATCGTGAGAATCGACAGAGGAAAGGACACAAGTCGAATGGCTCAGGCTTTGCACAGATGACGACGGCGCGGCTGCTTGGAGCTTTCCTGCATCGCGACTGGCACGTGGCCCTCTCGTATCGAATGCAATTTGTCCTGGAGTTCCTGGAGACGATCGGGGAAGTGGTTCTGCTGTTCTACCTGGGTAAGTTCGTCGATCGGGGGGACTTCGAAACTGACGTGGGTGTCACCACCGACTACTTTTCGTTTGCCGCGCTTGGTCTCGCCCTGTTGAACCTGTTTTTCACGGCCCTGAACGCATTTTCCGTGACATTGCGGATCGAGCAAACGACAGGGTCGCTGGAAGCGCTGCTGACAACGCCCCCCCGAGCCCATTGCTCATCATGGGCAGCGCGACATACGAGTTCATTCGCGCCGGGTTTCGTTTCATCGTCTTTCTCGGCGTCGGTGTCCTCTTTTTCGGTTTGGACATCGTCGTGGAGCCGTGGCCGTTGTTCGTAGCCGCTATTGTGATGCTCGCCAGCGTCGTTCTCTTTGCGTCACTGGGATTGCTCGTTGCGGCGGCAACGGTCGTGCTGAAAAAGGCCGGCGCGGCAGTAGGATTGACCTGGATTCTGTTCGCCCTGCTCGGCGGTGTCTATTTTCCTCTGTCGTTGCTGCCGGAACCGTGGCAAACGTTGGCCGGTCTCATCCCGTTCACATGGGCGGTGAATGCGCTGCGGATGACCATGTTGGAGGGAGTGGTGGATATCTCCCGGATCATCTGGCTTGTGGCCGTGGCCTGCCTGCTGCTGCCAGGGGCGTTGTGGATTCTGAACCTGGCGATCAACTACGCTCGTGCCAAAGGGTCCCTTGCCCAGTACTGAACGACGATTTCGCGCAGGATGGGCCATATAGGCCATTCGACTACGCTGAGGGCAGGTTGCCAAGTCGACGGCACTCGGTCGTGCCACAGGCCGATTTGGGTCTTCACGGGGTCGACCCCTACGATGCACCAGGG
>JACCUV010000176.1 GCA_013698495.1 Chloroflexia bacterium | reverse complement strand
GCAGCGGTTCGCGATCAATCACGACCGAACTCGAGGCGCTGGTCGACTTCATCCAGCGCGGTTGGACACCGAAGCGGTTGACATCGACTGTCGACTTCTCGGCTTGCGTGGCGCCACGGGAGCGGAGGTAGTAGGTCGTCTTCAGACCCTTCTTCCAGGCGAGCATGTACATGTCGTTGAGCTTCTTGCCGCTCGGTCCCGCACTGTAGAGGTTGAGCGACTGCCCCATATCGAGCCACTTCTGGCGCCGTGAGGCGGCCTCAATCAGCCACTCAGGCTCGACCTCGAAGGCGGTTGGATAGCGTTGCCTGATGTCAAGGGGAATGCTTTCAATCGCGGCGATCGAACCATCCCAGTACTTGATCTCGTCAAGCAAATGCGCTCCCCATAAACCGCGCTCCTCAAGTTCGAGGACCATCGCTTCGTTGACGACGGTAAATTCGCCAGAGAGATTGCTCTTGACGAAGAGGTTGGTGAACATCGGCTCGATTGACTGGGTCACGCCCTGGATGTTCGAGATCGTCGCTGTCGGCGCGATCGCCATTGTGTTGCTGTTGCGCATGCCGTGCTCACGAATCGAGTCGCGCACCGGCTCCCAATCGAGGCTGACTGTGCGATCGACCTCGATCTCCTGGCCGCGCTCGCGGGCGAGGATGTCGATCGTGTCGATCGGGAGCAGTCCGCGATCCCACTTCGATCCCGGGTAGGATGGGTAGGCGCCACGCTCGGCCGCCAACTGGGAAGAGCCCATCAGGGCATGCCAGGAGATCAACTCCATCGAGCGATCGGCAAATTCGACAGCTTCGTTCGAGGCGTACGAGATGCCGAGCTGCCACAGGCAATCCTGGAAACCCATCAAACCGAGACCGACCGGCCGGTGACGCTGGTTGGAGGCGGCGGCTTCCGGAATCGGGTAATAGTTGATGTCGATCACGTTGTCGAGCATCCGGATCGCGGTTTTCACGCTCGCGCCGAGCCGCTCCTCGTCGAGCTTGCCGTCGACCATGTGGGCCGGGAGGTTGATCGAAGCGAGGTTGCAGACCGCGACCTCGTCGCGACTGGTGTTGAGCAGGATTTCGGTGCAGAGATTCGAGCTATGAACCACCCCGGCGTGATCCTGCGGGCTACGGATGTTGGCTGGGTCCTTGAACGTGATCCACGGATGCCCGGTTTCGAACAGCGAGCTGAGCAGCTTGCGCCACAGGTCAAGCGCCTTGATCGTGCGCGCCTTGGGTAGCGCTCCGCTATCGGCGAGTCGCTCGTACTCCTCGTACTTCTTCGTAAAGGCCTGACCGTAGAGATCGTGGAGGTCGGGCGTGTCGCTTGGGCTGAACAGCGTCCAGCGACCATGTTCCTCAACCCGTTTCATGAACAGATCCGGGATCCAGGCGGCGGTGTTCATGTCGTGGGCGCGGCGACGATCGTCACCGGTGTTCTTTCGCAGGTCGATGAATTCGTCGATGTCCGAGTGCCAGACTTCGAGGTAGGTGCAAACCGCGCCCTTGCGCTTGCCGCCCTGGTTGACGGCGACAGCCGCATCGTTGACCACCTTGAGGAACGGAATCACACCCTGGCTTTCACCATTGGTGCCTTTGATTCGGGAGCCGAGGGCGCGGACGTTGGTCCAGTCGTTGCCGAGACCGCCGCTCCACTTGGAGAGGAGGGCGTTGTCACGGACGCTTTTGAAGATGTTGTCGAGATCGTCCTGGACCGAGGTGAGGTAGCACGAGGACAACTGCGAGGTCATGGTGCCGGCGTTGAAAAGCGTCGGGCTGGACGAGCAGAGCTGGAAAGTGGAGAGCGCGGTGTAGAACTCGATCGCGCGCTCGTGCCGCTGCTCCGCCGGTTCGGCGAGGGCAAGACCCATCGAGACGCGCATCCAGAATGCCTGCGGCAACTCGATCCGGCGGCCGGCGTTGTGGACGAGGTAGCGGTCGTACAAAGTCTGGAGACCAAGGTAACGGAATTGCAGGTCGCGCGTGGGGTCGAGCACGGCGCCGAGCCGAGCCAGGTCGTACGACTCAAGTTCCGGGGCGAAAAGCTCGTGGGCGACCCCTTCGTGAATCGAGTTGACAAAGGCGTCGACGTAGAATGCATCGACATCGGTGACAGCAACGCGTTTCCTGACGACTTCACTGTAGATGCTACGGAGCAGGGCGCGGGCGGCGAAGGCCGAGTAGATCGGTCGCTCCTCAATGCGGGAGCGACCGGCGAGGACGATCGCGCGGTCGAGTTCGGTGAGGGCCATGCCATCCCGAATCGAGGTCAGCACATCTCCCTCGATGTCCTTGATCGAGAGGTCGCCGAGATCGACGGCGGCGTCCTGGATCCAGTTGCGGAGGACGGCGCGATTGACCAGCAGGTCCTGGCCATCGAGATCGCGGAGGCGAAGTTGCTCTTCGTCGCGGGTACGGGCGCGGGCCTCACGGTAGAGGATGTAGCGTCGGGCGACGGCATAGGCGCCGGCCGCCATCAATTGGCGCTCGACCTCATCCTGGATTTCCTCGACGGTCGACGAGTCGTCCGCGGAGGGCAATGCCTTGATCACCGCATCGGTGACAGCCGCGATGCGACCCGCGACCTGGGCCGCGATCGGATCGGGATAGGGAATCCCGATTTCGGCGCGGTAGGCCATCTCGATCGCGTGGGCAATTCGCCCGCGGTCGAACGAGACCGTGCGCCCATCGCGCTTGCGAACCGAAAGTACATCCCGATCATTGCGCGCGGTCGTTGTGAACTCAACACTGCGATCTTCCAACACCATTGCCCCTGCTCCAGATAGTTCCCGTTGCCGATCTCCTCGCACCGAGAGGATCGATTCGTCTGCCACAACTCCCGACGCGACGGCGCCGACGCTTCCACCCTGGTACTGTGACCACCAGGAATACCGGGTGACAGGCCGGTTGCGGGAGATGCGGAGTCAATTGCCCGATTAGCCGTGCGAATTGACGGTTTGCCGCTTCGAATCGAGGAGATCGGCAGCGGCATTCGGTTTCGCGCAATCGGGCAGTGACGCCACGTTCCAAGCGGGACAGACTGTGACCCCAAGACAAAGAAATACATAAGATCACACAAGATATAGTGCCTGTCCAGCACCGGAATAC
>JACCUV010000175.1 GCA_013698495.1 Chloroflexia bacterium | reverse complement strand
GGCGCTTGCTAGTCCCACGGCATCTGATCGAGGGATGCAAGTTTCTCCAGCCGATGCGTGGAGTTGATGAAGCGCACGGTTCCCGATCGCGCGCGCATCACCAGGGAGTGCGTCGTCGCCCGCATCGAGCCATAGCGCACGCCGTTAAGGAGTTCCCCGTCGGTGATGCCGGTGGCCGCAAAGAATGCCTCGTCGCCCTGGACGAGGTCGTCGATCGCCCAGACGCGATCCACGTCGATCTGGTTTTCATGGGCGAACACCCGTTCCTCCTCATTGCGCGGCCACAGGCGACATTGCATGTCGCCACCGACGCACTTGAGGGCGCAGGCAGCAATCACAGCCTCCGGAGAGCCGCCGATGCCCATCAGCGCATCGATCCCGGTACCTTCCATCGTCGCCAGCAGGGCGCCGGCGACATCGCCATCGGTGATCAACTTGAGCCGGGCGCCCGCCTCGCGGATCTCGCGGATCAGTTGCTCGTGGCGTGGTCGATCCAGGACAACGACGGTCAGGTCATTGACCTTGCGTCCCTTGGCCCTGGCGACGCGCTGGAGATTTTCGCCAGGCGAATCGCGCAAGTCGATTGCGCCGCGGGCATCGGGTCCAACCGCAATCTTGTCCATATAGGCGATGTGTTCCCAGCGATACATGCTGCCACGTTCGCCGATCGCCAGCACCGCGATCGAATTGGGCATGCCAGACGCGAGCAAACGCGTGCCGTCAATCGGATCTACGGCGATATCGACCTGCGGCGAGGTCGCCCTGCCCACCAGCTCGCCCGTGAAGAGCATGGGCGCTTCGTCTTTTTCGCCTTCGCCAATGACAATTTCGCCCTCCATCTCGATCGTGTCGAGCACCTGGCGCATGGCGTCAACGGCTGCCTGGTCGGCGCTTTCCTTGAGATCGCGACCCATCCAGCGTCCGGCGGTCAACGCGGCGGCCTCCGTCACTCGGGCCAGCTCCATAGAAAGGTTTCGGCTAATTTTGGACCCTACCATTGATCGTCTCCAACGAGCGCGTAATCGTGCGTATCCACGTACTCCCGATTGAGCCATTGTCCGGCAGTTTGGGCCAGATCGTACGAGGAGCGGACCACGACCTGGCTGGGCGGGAGCGAGTGCAGGAACGACTGACCGTATCGACGCGAGATCACACGGCTGTCCAACACAACGCAGACACCTCGATCCTGATCACTGCGAATCAGGCGGCCGAACCCCTGCTTGAACTTGAGCACCGCCTTCGGGACAGACAGTTCGTTGAACGGATCTTGACTGAGTTCGCACCGCGCCTCGAATACAGGTTCGCTTGGGACCGGAAACGGAAGTTTCACGATTACGACCAGGCTGAGCGCGTCCCCAACCACATCCACGCCCTCCCAATACGACGACGTGCCGAGCAACGCGGTGCCGGGATTTGTGCGCAAGCGATCCGTGAGTTGCCTGAAACTGCCATCGACACTCTGCCCCAGAACGGAGATGTTGTGCCTCGCCAACGGCTCCTTAATCGCGCCGAGCGTGGTCCTCAGGGCGGCGTGCGATGTGAACAGGACCAGGGCCCGCCCTTGCGTCGCTCGCAGCAAGTCGATCAACGCCCGGTTGACGGCTTCCTGGAAACTGGCGTTCTTGGGATCGGGCATGTCGTCCGGGATGTAGACGAGCGTCGACTTCTCATGGTCGAACGGCGAACCGAGCGCGAGCTGGAGCGCGTCTCCAAGCCCGAGGCGCTCACTGATGTAGGTGAAGGAACCGTCGATCGTCAACGTCGCGGAGGTGAGGACGCAGGTCCTGAGGTCATTGAAGACCTCGGTTCGAAGCAGGTCGCTGACGTCGAGCGGAGCGCCGTTGATCGAAATGTTGCCTTGCGCCACCGACCGCTCGACCCAGAACACGCTGCGCCCATCGTCGACCCCGAACGCGCTCAGCAGTTGGCTCCGGATCGCGGTCAGGGGCTCCAAAGCGGTTTGCATGTCCACGGTCAGTTCATCGCGCATCGCGCTGGTTGGGTTGGTTTCGTCCTCGGGGAGCGACATGCCGTCGAGAATCTTGAGGAACCAGCGGCCGGAATCGAGAATCGCGATCAGATCGCGATCGAGTTTTCCCCAGAGCAGCGCCAGTTCGGCCCACTGACCACGGTACTTCACGGCGTCGGTCAATCGCAGCTGATCGGACCAGGATTGGCGGCCACCGCGCGAAGGGGGGAGGAGCGCGCCTAACCTCGTCATCAGTTCGCCGGCAATGGCGGAGATGGCGTTGGACGTGCCGGCCGCTTCCGCCGCCAGTCGGGATGCTTCGCTCGCCTCCTTCGCCGCCGTCAGGTCGCCGGCGCGGAGAAAGAACGTGGCCGCGACATTGAACAGACCGCCGACCGTCGGGCTGTCGGTCGTGACGAGGAGTTTGATCGGTTCCTCAATCTCGCCTCGATCGACCGACCACGTGAACTGCGACGTCGCCTCTTCTTCGAGATGATGCGCCTCGTCGACGATCAGGCGTTCGAACTGCGGCAACACAAATCCCTGGGCGGAGTTGGAGAGCACAAGCGAGTGATTGGCGATCACGACATGCGCGTTGGCGGCATTGGCGCGAGCACGGTAGAGAAAGCATTGACCGTTTCTGGCATATGGACAGCGCTTGGAAGAGCAGCGGCCCTTCTCGGAGGCGAAGTTGCGCCAGTGTCGCTCTTCGTCGCGATTCAGGCGCAACTCCGCCTTGTCGCCGGTTTCGGTGTGCGGGAGCCACAGCAGAATCTTGGCGCGCAAGGAGGCATCGGCGGGGTCCTCGATCGGATCGTTCAGGTGATCGAACCACCGTCGCAGGCAGAGGTAGTTGGTTCTCCCCTTCATCACCGCGACCCGCAAATCCTCGCGCATGCCGTGTTCGTGAAGCGCGGCGCGGAGATCGGGCAAATCCTTGCGATAAAGCTGATCCTGCAGGGCCAGGGTGTTGGTGGTGATCGCAACGCGTTCGCCGCGATCGATCGCGAACAAGGCCGCCGGAAGGAGATAAGCGAGACTCTTGCCAGTGCCGGTGCCGGCTTCGACCAACAGCTCGTGCTCGTCGTTGAGGGCGCGTCCAACCGCGCCAGCCATCCGCACCTGCGTTGGCCGTGACTCAAACTGTTCAAGAACGTGCGAAAGCGGACCGCCCGGTGACAGCAGACTCAACATGCCGTCGATGTTGAGAGTGCTCTGCGAGCCGGTGCGCTGCAGCGGCTTGGGGATCTCGCGTGGCGCCATGAAGCGGATTTCGGGCAAAAGGGCACGGGTTCCGTCCTGGCTGCCAAAGAGTGGTCCGGAGAGCATCCGATCGGCGGCGGCCCGGAACAAGCTGGCCTCGGGCCAGCCGGCTTGCTGGGCAAATCCCGCGGCCTGTCCCAATGTGCGCTCGTCGAACTGGTCCATCAAGGCCAGCAGTTCGATAAAGATGTTGGCGGTGCGCTCGGCGTCGGGGAGCGCCCGGTGGGCTAACGCGTCCTCCACGCCGAGGGCGGTGGCCACGGCGCCGAGGCTATAGCCTGGGAGATTCGGAAGCAACAGGGTGGCGAGCCGGAACGTGTCGAGCTTGCGATTTGGAATCGGGATGCCCGACTTTTCGAGCATCCTGACATCGAAGTCGACATTGTGGGCCACAACCGGGAGGGTTCCGAGGAGTTGGCGAACCGGGGATCGTACGTCCTCGATCGATGGGCTCGTAGCCAGTTCATCGTCGGTGATCCCGGTCAGGCGCACGATTTCAAGCGGGAGTTTTCGGCCCGGATTGACGGTTTGAGTGTAGCGCTCGGCGATGCCGTCGCGACTGAAGACGACGACGCCGATTTCAATCACGACATCGCGATCCGGGCTGATGCCAGTGGTTTCGGTATCGACGGCGACAAAGCGATCGTGCGAGGCATTCGATCCAGCAAAGGAGGAGGACAAGAAACGCGCTTTCCAGGTTGGATGCCCAACAGAATTCCGTGATGTCAAGACAGGTGTTCTGACATGACTACAGTACCATCGCAAGCGTTCTTTCGACCTGACAAACCTTGGGCGCGGGGGGCACGCAGGCCCTCCCCTGCGAGACGTTGCGCCGTTCCGATATGGCCATGCCTCAGGCTGGTGTGTGGCGAGGCAAGTCGCCGTTGGCCAGGGCCTGGGAAATGAGGATCGTGTTCAGCAGCAGTTGGGCGAACCCGATGGCGATCGGCCTGACCCGAATGTACTCATTGACGCGATGGACGTTGCCGCCCGTCGTCAAGCCAATGCACATCGAAGGGATACCGCGGCTGATCGGGATGTTGGCGTCGGTGCTCGACGCGTCGCACACTGCCTCCATGCCGAGCGCCTTCAACACCTCGGTGGCAATTGGCGCCAAACCACTGTCGCTGGGCAAGGCGCCTGCGGGCCGATCGCCCACGACCTCGACAACGACGCTTACACCTGGCGCCGAGATTTGGCCAATGCGCCGCTCAACCTCCTTCACCAGCTCTTCCAGTGAATCGGAGTCGACCGAGCGCATGTCAATCACCGCCGCGGCGTCAGGCGCAATCGTGTTGACGCTGATGCCGCCGGTGAAGATGCCCACGTTGAGACTCGTCTTCGGATCGCTCGTCACGTCGATCTTGTCCAGATTGGCGACCAGCTTCGCCAATTCGTGAATCGCGCTGGGGCGACCGGCATCGCCCCAGCTATGTCCTCCAGGACCAGTCACGGTGACCCGCAAGCGACGGCTGCCGACGGCCCGGTTCGTGATCCGCCCGAGACTGTGACCTTCCACGGCAATTGCGGCTCCAACCTGGGGCAAGGCGTCCATCACGGCGCGCATCCCTCTGAGGTCGCCGAGCCCCTCTTCGCCGACATTCCCGGTGACGAAGATATCGACGTCTGGTTCGTAATCGAGTTGTCCGAGCGCCTCGCCGACCAAGGCCAGAGCAGCGACGCTCAGGCTGTTGTCGCCGATGCCCGGTCCCGAAAGGATGTCGCCCTTGCGGGTAATGTCGATTGGGGTTTCGCGGGGGAAAACCGTATCGGTATGACTCGCCAGGAGCAGCGCCGGCGAACCCTGCTTGCCCTGTATGCAGCCGACAACATTCGACAACCGATCGATCGTTACGCCCTCGTACCCGAGGCGATGGAGAGTTTCGGCGACAAATGCCGCTCGTTCCGACTCGTCGTTCGTCGGCGCAGGGATCGATGCCACTGCTGCGGCCAAATCGGCAATGGGTTCGACGAAGCCGGCGGCAACGGCCGTGGCCCTGGCGACGAGTTCGGAGGAAATGGATGACACGCGGAGCTCCTCATTGTGTGGGAATACCGCATTCGCGATGCGCTGCCGGAAGTATACGCGCCAGTTTCCGCATCGCAGGGTCTTGCTCAGATCGCGGCCGCGCATCGATTCACACCGCTCGCGTCGGCAACATGGGATAATGACCGATGCTAGCGATTGTTTCCGATCTGCCGTCGCCACGGTCGGCTACTGCCGCCTGAGGCGACTGCCGGACTGGTTTCATGCCACGTTCGGGGACATGTTTCGAAGGAGACAGTAGATGGCGTACCACAGGTACGATGCAGTGATTGTAGGCGCCGGCGGCGCGGGATTGATGGCCGCGATCCAGATGGCCGGCCAGGCCAACATCGCCGTGGTGAGCAAGCTCTATCCGCCGAGATCGCACACCGGAGCCGCCCAGGGCGGCATCAGCGCCGCGCTCGGCAACACCGAAGAAGACCACTGGCAGTGGCACATGTTCGACACCGTGAAAGGGGGAGATTACCTCGTCGATCAGGATTCGGCCGAAGTCCTCGCCCGCGAGGCGATCGACGCCGTGCTCGAACTCGAGCACATGGGTTTGCCATTCAATCGTACGCCCGATGGCCGAATCGACCAGCGCCGGTTTGGCGGCCACAGCCGAAACTTCGGAGAAGGGCCTGTGCGTCGGGCCTGCTACGCCGCCGACCGCACCGGACACATGATCATTCAAACGCTCTATCAACAGGGAATCAAGCACAACGTCAACTTTTTCGACGAGTTCCACCTCGTCGACATCATGTTCACCGACGATGGCGAGTGCTGTGGGGTCATCGCCTACGAAATCAGGACCGGCGAACTCCACACGATTCATGCCAAGACAGTGCTGATCGCCTCTGGCGGATTTGGGCGCGTCTACAAGATCACCTCAAACGCCCTCGCTGGCACCGGCGACGGTGTCGCGCTCGCCTACCGTCGCGGCATTCCGCTGATGGACATGGAGTTCTACCAGTTCCATCCCACCGGGCTCTACAAACTCGGCATTCTGGTGTCCGAGGCGGCCCGAGGCGAAGGCGGCATCGTCAGAAACAGCGAAGGCGAGGCGTTTGCGGCCCGTTACGCCCCGACGATGAAGGACCTCGCCCCACGCGACATGATGTCGCGATTCATCTATCAGGAAGTTAAGGAGGGGCGCGGGATCGACGGCAAGGATTATGTCCTGCTCGACGTTTCCCACCTTCCGCCCGAGGTGATCGACGAGAAACTCCCCGATGTCACCGATTTCGCCCGCGTCTACCTCGGCGTGGAACCGAAAGAGGAGGGCATTCCGATTCAACCCACGGCTCACTATGCGATGGGCGGATTGCCGACCAACAATGATGGCCAGGTGTTGATCGACCCATCTGGCACGGTGGTTCCGGGTTTCTATTCGGCCGGGGAAGCGGCCTGTGTCTCGGTTCACGGCGCCAACCGCCTCGGCACCAACTCGCTCGTCGATCTGGTGGTGTTCGGTCGGCGGGCCGGACGCCACATGTTGCAAGAGATCGGTACACGAGAACTGGCGACGCTCCCTGACAATCCGACCGCGATCGCAGAGGACGAAATCTCGGCGCTGCTTGGCCGCAGCGGTGGCGAACGCGCCGCGGACATCCGCAAGGCAATGCAGGAAACGATGATGGACAAGGTGTCAGTCGTACGGAATGAGTCCGGGCTGCTCGAGGCCGAGAAGGAAATCGCCGACCTTCAGGATGCCTACAAACACGTTTCGCTGCAGGACAAGGGAAAGCAATACAACACCGAGTTGCTGGAAGCGCTCGAACTCGGTTGCATGCTCGATTGCGCCGAAACGATTGTCCACGGATCGCTTGCGCGCGAGGAAAGCCGGGGAGCCCACTATCGGGAGGATTTCCAGACTCGCGACGATGCGAACTGGTTGGCGCACAGTATGATTTCGCGGACAAGTTCCGGGTTACAGGTGCAAAAGAAGCCGGTCAAGATCACGATGTTCGAACCAAAGGAACGTAGCTACTAGGCCGATTGCGCGGCAATCGCTCACGGAAAGGCAGGCCAGTGGAGGTCACGCTTCGGATCAAGCGGTTCAACCCGGAGTTGGACCAGAAGGCGCACTTCGAGGAGTACCAGGTCGAGGTCGAGCCCACCGATCGGCTGCTCGATGCCCTCAACGAGGTGAAGTGGTATCAGGATGGAACGTTGACCTACCGGAGATCGTGCGCCCACGGCATCTGCGGGTCCGACGCGATGCGGATCAACGGCCGTAATCGCCTGGCCTGCAAGATATTGATGAAGGACCTGGGCAACAAGATCACGATCGAGCCGCTGATCGGGTTCAAGATCGAGAAAGACCTGCTCGTCGACATGGAGAAGTTCTTCGACGCCTACAAGTCGGTGAAACCGTACCTGATCGCGGACCAGCCACCTGGGGCCGGGGAACGGCGACAGTCGCCCGAGGAGCGCGCGCGGTTCGACGACACGACCAAGTGCATCCTCTGCGCAGCCTGCACCACCGCGTGCCCCGTGACCTGGACGTCGGACGATTTCGTGGGACCGGCGGCGATCGTCAATGCCCACCGCTTCATTTTCGACAGCCGGGACCAGGGCGGCGCCGAGAGGCTCAAAATCCTCAATGGCGGATCGGGTGTTTGGCGCTGTCGCACGATCTTCAATTGCACCGACGCCTGTCCCCGCGATATCAAGGTCACGGAAGCAATCGAGCAGGTCAAACGCGCCTTGCTCTACGAGCAGGTCTAAGAGCGACCGGCAAAAGGCGGAGTGGGGCGCCCATTCGTTTCGTCGGTCGTAGGGGCGGCCGGTCACGTCACGGATCTGGCCGGTCATAATGCAGGTCCGTCCGACCGTCTCTGTGTGAGTGGGATCACCGATTGCCGGTCGCACCAAGGGTCCGGAACGGTTCGAGTCTTGTTTTCGAGAAACATGGAGTAAGCAATGCCAAATCCATTCGATTGGGACTACCTGACCACCCCGCCCGCATCGAGTGACGTCTTCGATGTGTTCACAATCGTCTATTTGATCGTGTTCCTTGGCGGGTTTGTGCTCGCGGCGTACGTGTATTACCGGCCGTGGGTCAAACCTCTTGGCAAGGTCTTCCGACGCAAGGCGGTGATGAAGGCGACCGGAACGGCGATGTGGGTGTTCGGGATCGGGTTGTTTTTTTTCCTGATCCGGTTGCTGCAGATCAATCCGATTTCGTTCGGCGAACCGATCTGGATGTGGCTCAGCATCCTCGGGTTGCTCTCGATGCTGGCCTGGATCGGCGTGCGCTGGAACGGCGCGAAGAAAACCGCCCCGGCTTCGGGTGTCGGGTCCCACTCGCGACGCGGCTCCCCGCAGACCCAGCCATCGCGACGACCGGTCGGCCGCAAGACGACATTGCGCTGAGCGGACGGCCAAACGGGGAGGTTCGCAACGAACCTCCCCGTTTTCATT
>JACCUV010000164.1 GCA_013698495.1 Chloroflexia bacterium | reverse complement strand
CGGCACGGTCGATGGGGCAAAACTTCCTGGTCGAGCCGGAGGTTGTGAGCCGGATTGCGGTCGCCGCGCGGATAGTTCCAGGAACGCTGGTTGTCGAAGTCGGACCCGGTTTGGGGATTCTCACCCGCGAACTTCTCGACCGGGGAGCCCAGGTCATCGCGATCGAACTGGATCGTGAGCTGAAGGCGTTCCTTGAGCAGGATCTTGCTCACGTCGATAAACTCACTCTCGTCGAGCGCGACGCTCGCCACGTCGATGTCGAAGCGCTTGTCAACGGCGCCCCGTACCAGGTCGTCGCGAACCTGCCGTACAGCACGGGCACGGTGATCGTCCGGCGATTCCTCGATCTCGATCATCCACCGACGACGATGACGGTGATGGTTCAGCGCGAGGTGGCGGAACGAATGATTGCGACCGCGCCCAACGTTTCACTGCTGTCGCTTGCGACCCAACTCTACGCCGAACCGGAACTTGTGTTTCTCGTACCAGCGGAAGTCTTCCTGCCGCCACCGAAGGTGGATTCCGCCGTTGTGCGACTCACGTTGCGGACATCGCCGCTGGCCAGCCCGATTGAACGGGGGCAGCTATTTCAGCTTGCGACCGCGGCCTTCCAACGCAAACGGAAGACGATCGGCAATGGCCTCTCCCAAGGATTGAACCGTACGAAGAGCGACGTCAACCACCTGTTGGAAGGTTCCGGGATCGATCCAACTCGACGTCCTCAGGCAATCACTTTGGAGGAGTGGATCAGGCTCGCGAAGGCGCTTGCCGAGTGAAAACGCCTACCGAGGTGACGATCGACGCTCCAGCAAAGATCAATTTGGGTCTGGAGATATTGCGAAAGCGCGACGACGGATATCACGACATTCGCACCGCGATGGCGATGCTCGAACTCGCGGACACGCTTACCGTCTTCGTCGATTTAACCGGCCAAGGCGCCGGTATGTCCGACGTTTCAAGGGGTGAGAACCTGATCGTGCGCGCATTGGATGCGTTCCAGGAAGCAGTTCCCGAGAGTCCACCATTGGGATGGCGCATCGAGAAGCGGATACCGATGGCGGCTGGCCTGGGCGGAGCCAGTTCCGACGCCGCGGCCGCCCTGATCGCGGCCAATCGAATCGCGGGAATGCCGTGCTCTCGTACACAGCTTGAGACACTGGCGAGAGAACTTGGGAGCGATATCTCGTTTTTCCTCGGGAGTCCGCTTGCGATCGCGTCGGGACGTGGCGACATCCTCGACCCGTTAATTCCCACGCCCGTGGAGGTGCTGCTAGTCGTCCCCAAAATCAACATTCCACAAAAGACGGGCGCTCTGTACTCACTTATTGGTTCTGCAGACTATACGGATGGCGGTCAGGCAGATGTCGCTCGCGAGCACTTTGCCGCTGGCCAGATGCCGCCTGGTCAGATCCTGCGCAATGCGTTCAATAGACCGCTGGCGACGATTGAACCGAGAGTCCTGGAACTCAGGCAGGCGATGTCCGATCTCGGCGCCGATTCGTTTGGTCTCAGCGGCGCTGGTCCCGCGTTTTATGTCTTGTCCATGAGGAGGGATTTTGAAGAGGTTCGGAAAACAATTGTGGAACGATTCGGAGACTGGATCACAATGATGCCGACGCGCACGCGGCAGCTACCGCTCAGGGTAGTCGATGTGAATTCGCGTGGTTAGCCCGGGCGCCTCGACCGCGGAAGAACCTGTTGGATTCAACCGTCGCAGGTTTGTGGCGACGTGCGTTGGTTCCGCTGTTCTTGGCGCCTCGTGGTTCACCGGGCTTGCCCTGCTTGCGCGCGGGCGGCATCCACAGATGTTTGTGGTTGGCGATGATGCCTGGCAGGTTCTGCTTGTCGAACATGGCGATTGCCGGATCGTGATTCTGAACGGAGATTTCGAGCACTCTCCCGAACCGGAAGTCAACCGATTGTGCAGTGTTCTTCGCCAACGCCTCGACGTCGTGGCCGGGACCGGGAAGGCGCTCGCCCTCCTCTCGAACGACTTTCGCGCGCGTCGCGCGGTCGACACCATGATCCAACTCGATGGTCTGCCAGGACAGGCGAGTTCACCCAACTACGTGCCGCTGACCCGGTCGATCGAAATTGCGATCGGTGACATCCGCGTGCAGTTTCGGCCATTACCACAATCGCAAGCGGAACCTGACCATGATGCGACGAACTCGTGGATTGCACATATACAGGTCGGAGAAATGGTCGCGGCGATCGCGCCCTCGCTGGACCCGATCGCCGATCACGCCAGCATGGAATCCAGTTTGGCGATCGCGGTGACGGGCGCGCTCGACGATGTCCCTGAATTCTTGCTGGAACGCGCGATTGCGATCAATGCGCAGTGGGCAACTCATGCGACGGACAACCAAATGAGCAACGGGGTCTATCGAACTCGCTCTACGCTCGTTCGTGTGTTCCCTCGAGACATTGCTGCGTTCGTGTTTCGTGGCGAGCGGCTCACACTACCCGATTGGGCACAGTCAATCGGCGATGAATCGGCGTGACCGCGCAACCTACTCGTCATCGACGGGTCGTGGCAAACGCGAACGAAGGGTTTCCTGATCCTCTGCCAGCCAATCGCGAATCACCGCCTCATCGGGAGAACCTCCGGACTTCCGTTTCGCCGACGGGACGTTGTTGCCGCGTCGTCCCCGTCCGGATCGTGCCGACTTTGGCGGTTCCGAGGTGACGGAACCTGGCCAGGTCCGAGACCATCCGGACTGGAGGTCCTGGATTGTGGGCGGAGTCGGTTCTTCCCAATGGCGAACCTCGCGAATTTTCACCGCCGCTGTTGCGCCCAGCATTTCCTGTTCCGCTCGCTCTGTTGCCGTTGGCTCGAGCGTCACCGGTTCTGGCGCCAACGTCGGGACTGTCGCCGGGCGGCGAGCGGCCACCGGGTCCCGGTGGAGTTCGAACGCTGTCTGCTCGGTATCCCGTTCGCGAACGACCGTGCCAAACAACGTTGCCACCAGAACAAGCCCAGCCACGATCAGGAGAACCCAATCGAAGCCAATCGAGAGCGTCCGCGACACATATCCGTCACGAATGATGTCCGGATACACACCCTCGTACAGGTACGTAGCCACAAACTGGATCACGGCGCCCAGAAACACGACGCCACTGGCCAGGGCAATCAGGCCGCCAAACACACGACCACCCGGACCAGGGGAGTAAGCGAACGAGGATGTCGCTCCGTAACCGAGGAGTCCGGCAAAGACGACAATCGTAGCCACAGCCACAGCGAACCTGGCGACCCCGTCATCGATCCCCGTGGCGCCCGCCAACCAACCGCCCCAGCGATCAGACCACTGCATCGCAACCAGCAGCCCGAGCAGGACACCGGCCGCGGAACAGACTTCACGCAGTCCACCTCGATACATCCCGATTGGAATCAGGAGCAGAAGGATCAGGATGAGGAGTGAATCGAGGGCCAGTGTCTCAAGCATAGTGAGGCCACTCTAGCACAGGAACAGCAAAGGCCCGAGGCAACCAACCCGAGTGAACGTTCAGGTTGAACCGGCGATTCGCTGAAGCGCTCCGAGCGGGATATCGACCCAATCCGGTCGATTGTCGAGCTCGTAGCGCACCTCGTACAACGCCTTCTCAATCATGAACAGGTCAAGCGACTGCCGAAAGGCGCCGGGTTCGAGAGGAACCAGCGAGTGCTCAGAGGTTCCCACGGCGCCCAGATACCCGACAACGAACGACAGTTCGGCATTCTCCCTCCACGTCTTCAAATTAAGGTAGTCATCGGTCGAGCCATCCTCGTTGGCGGTGGCGACGGCGTAGTCAATCGAGCGCAGCATGCCCGCTACATCCTTGAGCGGAGATGTTTTCTCGCGGCGCTCAGTCATTGATCGGGACGGTTCGCCTTCGAAGTCGATGATTGAGAAGTCATCGTGCGTTCGCAAAACCTGGCCCAGGTGATAGTCGCCATGAACCCGGGTCTGGTGCGTTCCCATCAAGGCATCGGTGCGCGCCACGTCCCTCAGCAGCGAGGCCGCCAATGCCTCCGATTCACCGTGCGAACAGGCGCCTTGACTATACAGCATCGAGCAAGTGTGGCGAACCTCGCGGCCGATACGCTCCTCCAGCGCACTCAAGAATTCCTGGTCAATCGGGACCGGTCGAAAGGCATCGTTGGAGTCGCTGGCGGCGAGTGCAACGTGAAGCTCGCCTGTGCGCTGACCGAGCAGTTGAATGGCACTCAGCAGCTCGGTCAATTGAGACTCGGATGCCTCGCTCAGGGCATTGGGCAACCATCGCCAACAGTCACCCTGATTGGGAACAAGCGCCTGGACAGCGGCAAGTTCAATCGATTCCCGGCCATCGTCGAATTCCAGCACGATCGCGCCGAGAAAGACCGGAACATGCGGGAACTGACCCTGGGCCGAGAGGTGCGAGACGATCTCGGAATCCGGGTTAATACCAGGCTGCACCTTTCGGAACACTTTGGCGATTGCCGAATCGCCAAAGACAATCGACGTGTTGCTCTGTTCTCCACCGAGAACTCGTGAGGGTTCGCGAGACCAGGAAGTGCCCGACACCGAATTGGCCAACGTCCAGACCAGACGCGAGCCGCCGCCATACCCGGCTCTCACAACCCGGGACTGGTCAAACCCCGAGCCAAGCCAGGCCAGAAAGCGCGGGTCACTCAACGCGTCGACCGGTTGTCCTGCCTCTCCAATCACCAGTGGAACGAAATAGACGGATGTCGAGTCGTCGGTGAATTCGAGCGTGACGTGGATTAAGCCAATGTCAGCTCCGTCGATTTCGATCGCAGCGATCGCCTCAGGGGTCACGCGCCTGGAATTTCGCGATTTATCGCCATACCAACGTTGGCCGACGATCCACGGTTCGAGGTTGTCGAATATTGCGGCGGTTCTCTGGTCGATCGTCACGAACGATTGCCTTGCCTGTATCCGCTTGTCAGTTTGACGCCTCTCGTTCCAATCGAAACCAGTAAAAAGCGTGAGGTCCGAGCGTCACAAAATACGGCAACTCACCTATCCTCGGGAATCGAATTTCTCCGATCAATTCCACAGGTTGCCAACCGTCGAACTCGATAAGATCGAGTTCTGCGTACTGCACGAATCGGCTGAGATTGACGACGCAGAGCAAGACCTCGCCTTCCCATTCGCGAAGATAGACCAGGACTTTCAGGTTCTCGGGATGGATGAATCGGATCGTGCCTCGCCCAAACGCCTTGTAGCGCTTGCGCACCGCGATCATCCGCTTCATCCAGTTCAGCAGCGATGTCGGAGTCCGCGTTTGGGCTTCGACATTCACTGCCGTGAATCCGTAGACAGGATCCATCGTCACCGGAGAATAGAGTCTCGCCCAGTCGGCCCTGCTGAATCCGGCGTTGCGATCTCCCGACCACTGCATCGGGGTGCGCACCCCGTTCCGGTCGCCGAGGTAGATGTTGTCGCCCATCCCAATCTCGTCGCCGTAGTAGAGGACAGGACTGCCCGGCATGGAGAAAAGCAACGAGTTCATCATTTCGATCTGGCGACGTCCGTTGTCGAGCAGCGGCGCCAACCTCCGCCTGATGCCGACATTCAGGCGCATCCGGGGGTCTTTGGCATATTCGTAGTACATGTAATCTCGCTCGGCGTCGGTGACCATTTCGAGCGTCAGTTCGTCATGATTCCGGAGGAAGATCGCCCACTGGCTGTGATCAGAGATCGCCGGGGTCGATTCCATAATCTCCACAATCGGCGTGCGAAGTTCCCGGCGCATCGCCATGAACATGCGCGGCATCAACGGGAAGTGGAAGGCCATGTGGAATTCGGGCGATACCTCGCTGCCGAAGTACTCGACCACATCGCTGGGCCACTGGTTGGCCTCGGCCAGAAGCACGGTTCCAGGAAACTCGTCGTCAACCACGCGCCGCAATTTCACCAGGAAGTCGTGGGTTTCTCGCAGATTTTCGCAGATCGTGCCTTCACGCTCGTACAGGTATGGGATGGCGTCGCACCGAAAGCCATCCAACCCGATATTCAACCAGAACCGGCAGACATCCAGCATCTCGCGATGCACTTCCGGATTGTCGTAGTTGAGATCAGGCTGGTGGCTGAAGAATCGATGCCAAAAGTATTCACCCGCCTTCTGGTCGTACGTCCAGTTGGATACCTCGGTGTCGGTGAAAATGATCCGCACCCCGGCGTACTTCTCCGGGTCTTCGGACCACACGTAATAGTCGCGATACGGCGATTCGGGGTCCGACCGCGATTCCTGGAACCAGGGGTGTTGGTCGGAGGTGTGATTCATCACCAGATCGGCAACGACGCGCAACCCTTTGGAATGGGCAGTTTCCACCAATACTCGAAAGTCCTCGATCGTGCCCACATCCGGGTGCACGCTGACGAAATCCGAAATGTCGTATCCGTCGTCCAATCCGGGAGACGGATACATTGGAAGCAGCCAGATGCAATCGACGCCAAGATCGCGAATGTAATCGAGCTTCTCGGTCATCCCGGCGAGGTCGCCGACGCCGTCGCCGGTGGAGTCGAAAAACGACTTGATCGGCGCCTCGTAAAACATCGCGTCCTTGAACCACAACTCATCGCGGTTCAGCATGTCGTCCTCCACCCCTCCAGGAGCCCGCGTCCGTCAACTGGCGCCGGCCAATCTCCCTTCCCAAACCGCTAGTA
Source organism: Chloroflexia bacterium (assembly GCA_013698495.1). Classification (GTDB taxonomy): domain Bacteria; phylum Chloroflexota; class Chloroflexia; order Thermomicrobiales; family UBA6265; genus JACCYX01. Next base: position 22,793 of record JACCUV010000164.1, on the reverse strand, counting down.
GTCCCGCTCAACGAAGGCCTGATGAATCCACTTGTGGACGCTGAAGATCATCGCCGGATTCACGTGAGGGTCAAGTGTCAATCGTTGATCGCCTCCGGTCCAGAGATAAGTTTCATCGGTCAACAATTCAGTGGCGCGAAACTGGCCGCCGTGATCGATACCGAGTGTCTCGAGCGGCAAGCGGACACTGCTCTCGTGGGCGTGAAATGGATCGAGGTTGACGACCACCAACACGATGTCGGAACGATCGTCGGTTGCCTTGTAGTAGGCAATCACGTTGTCGTCCGAGGTGTCCACGAATCGTAGATTGTCGTACTCCTGGAGGGCGAGATGTTCGCGCCGAATGGCGTTGAGACGACCGATATAGGCCGCGATATTGCCGGGGCGATCCCAATCCCAAACCTTGTACTCGTACTTCTCGGAGTTTAGGTACTCCTCTTTTCCGGCCACCGGCGTGTTTTCGCACAACTCATATCCACTGTAGATACCGTACACCGACGACATCGTCGCGGCGAGCACTACCCGAAACTGGAATGCCGGCCGACCGCCTTCCTGAAGGATCGTGGGCAAGATATCGTGGGTATTGGTGAATAAGTTCCCTCTGAAATACTCTTTCATCTCTGTCTGAGTCAGCTCTTCGCCATAGTCACGAAGTTCCTGCTTGAAATTGCGCCAGGTAAAATAGGTGTAGCTCTGGGCGAACCCGGCTTTCGCCAGAGCTTGCATCGGTTTGGGTCGGGTGAAGGCCTCCGAAAGGAAAATGACTTCCGGATTCGTCTTTCGAACCTGGGCGATCAACCATTCCCAGAACACGGTCGGTTTGGTATGCGGGTTGTCAACCCGAAACATCTTCACACCACGGTCGACCCAAAACACGATGACCCGCAGCATCTCATCCCACAATTCCTTCCAGGAATCGCTTTGAAAATTGAGCGGGTACATGTCTTCGTATTTCTTGGGCGGATTTTCCCCAAACTTGATGACACCATCGGGCCGAATGTAGAACCAGTCGGGGTGCTCCCGGAGCCACGGATGCTCCGGCGAGCCCTGGAACGCGACATCGAGGGCGATCTCCATCCCGTAGCTGGCCACTTTGTCCACGAGATGCTGGAAGTCCTCGAGTGTCCCAAGATCGGGATGAATTGCGTCGTGGCCGCCGTCGTCGTTGCCGATCGCATACGGCACTCCCGGATCGCCTGGCGCCGCCTCCAGCAAATTATTCCGGCCTTTACGCTTCGACGTGCTGATTGGGTGTATGGGCGTGAAATAGAGGACGTCGAATCCCATTGCAACAATACGCGGGAGCTGGTTTTCGACATCGCGAAATGTGGCGCTCTTTCCGGCCTCAACGCCGGCGGACCGGGGAAACATCGAATACCAGGCCGAATATCGCGCTTCGACTCGATCGACCGTGACCGCGTACTCCGAAGATTGGGCCAAGCCTTTCCGCGATCTGCATCGAAACACAGCGTGCCGTACATCCTGTGACAACAGGATGTCAACTGCCTTTTGCTGGCTGGTCTCCCTTCGGGCGGCAAGTATCGCCGCCGCCAGGGTCGAACCGTCTTCGGGCGTCGCCCGCGAAAGCAATGCTTCGTGAAGGTGGATGCCCTCCAGCAGCTCACTGGACACTTCCAACGCCGCCACGAGCTTCTTGCCAATCTCGTCGTGCCAGGACAGGGCATAGTCCGGAAACGCTTCGATCCGGTAGACGTAGGTGGTGTTCGTGTCGACAATGAAGGATGCGCCCCACCGGTCGTTGTCGATGAATGCCATCTCCGACTCGCGCCACGATTCTTCCGCTGTCGTGCGGTATTGCAACACCGCGGCCAGCGCCTCGTGACCGTCGCGAAAGATGTCGGCGCGCACATTGACCCGATCGCCAACTTCGCGTTTGACCGGATACCGGCCGCAATCCAACCGCGGTTCAACATCCTCGATCAGGATGCTTCCCGGCGCTTCGGCGATCGTATCGTTCACTGCTGGTGGTTTCCTTTCAGCACGCCGCAGGCAGGTAGCGCAGGACCATTGACGCTCGACCACGATGGTACAACGATGAGGGATGCGCGTCACAGCCAATTTGCCATGGACCCGACGAGTAGCGCACCAGTCCAGACATTTTCTCCCTGGATTCGAGCGCGGTTGCAGTGGCATCGTAAGATTGTTCCGGACGAGCAAACTGTGTTCGTCGGCATCGTCTCCTGACTTTATCGAAACGATCCATGACTTCCGTCGATTGCGGGATCAAGTTGCCCTCGACGTTGTATGCCCAAGAGGATGACTCATGAAATACGAAGTTCGCTATCAAATCGGTGGAGAAGAACAAACTGCACACGTCGATGTCGACGATGCCGCAACGGCGGCCCAGGCTGTGCAAGAACGATTTCTGGAAGCCGACGACGTGTTTGAGTTGATCCAGGTTCACTTGCTCGATGACATGCCGATTCCGGAAGGCCTCGACGACACATCGGCACAACAACATTGATCCCCGACGCAATCTGACAAACACAGCACACCATCAGGAGCCGTGACGATCCATGGTCGATCAACTCCCAAGGCGCGGTGTCCGGCCCGGCGCGCCCTTTCCCCTTGGCGCCGAATGGCAGAGCGCCGGCACAAACTTTGCCGTCTTCTCGCAACACGCCTCCGCTATCGAAATTTGCCTGTTTGAGGATGGTTCCGATACGCCCACCGCGACGATTTGCCTGCCCGAACGCACGAACCACATATGGCACGGCTGGATCGAAGGCGTCAACCCTGGCGCCCGGTACGGCATTCGAGCACATGGCGACTACACGCCGGAACATGGACACCGCTTCAATCCCTCGAAACTCCTGATCGATCCGTATGCGCGGGCGATCGAAGGGGAGGTCGATTGGGGTCCCCAGATGTACGGATACGATCTCGAAGACCCGGAAGACGATCTGGCGATCAGCAACCTGACGAATGACGCGAGCGTTCCCAAGTCAATCGTGGTCGATCGCTCGTTCGACTGGGAGGACGATCGACCGCCCGCTATCCCCTGGGGTGAAACGGTCATTTACGAAACGCATGTCAAGGGCCTGACGCAACTCCATCCCAGCGTGCCCGCGGAACACCGCGGCGGTTACCTCGGGGTCGCGCATCCCGATGTGATCGCCCACCTCAAGACGATTGGGGTCACGGCGGTTGAGTTGCTACCGGTGCACACGCTTGCCCACGATCAGTTCCTGATGGCGCAGGGGTTAAGAAACTACTGGGGCTACAGCACGATCGGCTACTTCGCGCCCCACGCCGAGTACGCATCAACGTCGGGCGGACAGGAAGTTGTCGAATTCAAGCAGATGGTCAAGTTGCTGCATGCCGAACGCATCGAAGTCATTCTCGACGTGGTTTACAACCACACGTGCGAAGGCAACCACCTTGGTCCGACAATCTCGCTTCGCGGACTCGACAACGTCAACTACTACCATCTGTTGCCCGACAAACCGGAGTACTACCTCGACTTCACCGGAACTGGAAATTCGGTCAAGGCCGCGCATCCCCAGGTCCTGACGATGATTCTCGATAGCCTTCGCTATTGGGTGCAGGACATGCATGTTGACGGATTCCGATTCGATCTCGCCACCACAATCGGACGGGAACACTACGAGTTCGACGCCCTCGGGGGCCTGTTCGACGCCATTCACCAGGATCCCGTGCTCTCCCAGATCAAGCTGATCGCCGAACCGTGGGACATTGGCGAAGGCGGCTATCAGGTTGGCGCATTTCCCGTCCTCTGGTCGGAGTGGAACGACAAGTACCGCGATGCGATTCGGGGGTTTTGGCAAGCAGACAGTCTGGCGATCGCCGATATGGGGTATCGGCTCACGGGTTCGTCGGACATTTACGAAGCATCGGGCCGGGGACCACGGTCGAGCGTGAACCTGATCACCACACACGACGGGTTCACCCTCAACGATCTCGTTTCGTACAGTGAAAAGCACAACGACGCCAACGGAGAAAGCAACGAGGATGGACACTACCACAACGTCTCGTCCAACTATGGCATTGAAGGTCCGACGGACGATCCGGAGATCATCGGAGTTCGTCGGCGCCAACAACGCAACATGCTGGCGACGTTGATGTTCTCGCAGGGAGTCCCAATGCTCCTCGGCGGGGATGAATTCAATCGCACCCAGCAAGGCAACAACAACGCCTATTGCCAGGACAACGAAATCAGTTGGTTCGACTGGAATCACGATGAATCCGCGGGCCAGATGATCGAGTTTGTCGCGCGGTTGTCTGAAATACGCCGCACGTATCCGATCCTGCGCCGTCGCCGCTTTTTCAAGGGCCGCCCCGCGGCGCCAGGCAGCCTGAGGGACATTTCCTGGATTCGGCCGGATGGCGAGTTGATGAACGACGGCGATTGGGCTGCCGGTTCGGCAACAATTGGACTGAGATTGGCGGGAGACTCGATTGACGAGTCAGACGCCGAGGGTGGATCGATTACGACACCGACAATGATGATGATCGTTCACGCGGCGTCGGAACCAATAACGTTCACACTTCCCGCGATCAATCGCGAGGAGACCGTCCATACCTGGGAGGTTGTACTCGACACTGGGAATGCGACCGGTCGGTCAACCGCTCGGCACGACGAACGAACCGCAGTCGTGGTCCCTGGCCGATCCATCTTGTTGCTGCAAGGTCGTGCCAACGATTAGCGGGGAAACTCAACCGGCTTGCTGTTTCGGCTGTCTGTCGGCACGAGCGCGAGCAGTTGGCGCAGCCGCTCGGCCTGAAGTGGCGTAATCTCCCCCAGCAAGTGGGATAGCCGCCGCTTGTAGGCCTCACCGAGTTCGGCCAGCAGCGTCTCGCCAGCGGTCGTCAATCGCGCCAGCACCATTCGCCGATCGTCCGGATGGGCCCCGCGATTGGCCCATCCCTGGCGGGTCAGGATATCGACATAGAGGGTCGCGGTTCGGCGGGCGACGGCCAACCGTCGAGCGAGTTCGGATGGGGCGATGCCCTCCGAGCCAACGGCGCCCAACTCGACCAGCGCGCCGAATGCCCCAGCGGTGAGATCGAGATCGGAGAGCGCGTCGGCGGCCGCTCGATCCAGGGCGCCGGCGGTGCGCAGCAACTGCATGAAGGCATCGAAGCGCAAGGCGTCTTCGCTGTCATCGGCAGTTGCAACGACCTCGACATCGCTCATCAACCATCCGGGGTGGACTGATCGTTGGTTCATTTCAGTAGACACGTTGCTCCCCGCCTGCTGCCGTTTCGATTGTGAACACGTGCTGAACTGCCGTGAGAATCGCTCGATGCAATCGTCGCACTTCGTCAAACTCGCCAAATGCGTGTTGTCAACAGTGATCGCATGTCGCTTCGTTGGACACCAGTGTACGTGGACGAGCGGTAATTCTCTGCCGGGTTCGGCTTGTGATTCTTGTCAATGCGGTCCAGGGATTTTCCTGACAACTGTAGGGAGTTTCCCCACATTATTGCAGATTGTCCTCCGTCAGTAGTCCTGCTCTCAGCGCATAGTGAACCAATTCGGCGCGATTCGCCAGTCCAAGTTTTTGCATGGCGCGATGCCGATATGTCTCCACCGTTTTCGGCGACAATGACAGGATGTCTGCGGCCTGCTGCGCGGTATAACCTTCGGCGGTAAGCTTGACCACTTCACGCTCGCGGTCGGAGAGAACCTCGCCGAGATCGAGCTCATCGCCGGTCTTGACCCGGCCGAGGTATCCCCGCAACAGGGTTTTGGTTGCGGCGGGATCAAGAAAGACCTCGCCACGGGCGACTGTGCGGATTGCATCGAGCAAGTCGGTGTGGGCGCTTGACTTGCGCACATAGCCGGACCCGCCGGCTTGGAGCACCGGAAGAAGATAGCGCTCCTCGGCATGAACGGTGAGCACCAGGATCCGACTGGTCAACTGCAACGCCGTGATTTCACGGATCGCCTCCAGACCGCCACCCGGCATGGAGAGGTCCGCCACGACCACCGTAGGTTCATGTTCGCGGGCGGCGAGAATCGCCTCGGGGCCACTCTCGGCCTCGGCGACGACCTCAATGTCCGCCTGTGCCTCGAGCAACGCCCGCAGACCGGCTCGCACAATGCCGTGGTCATCGGCAAGCAACACCCGAATCGTTAGAGTCTCTGGTTGGGTCATCGCTGCAGCCACAGGTTCCCTGAACTCGACGATCCAATCGTCAATTCACTCTGCATCCCGATCGGAACAGACACCGCCACTCGGGTCCCAGTCGGCGCCAAAGGTCGTATCTTCAACGAACCACCTACCAGCGCCGCCCGCTCTTCCATGCCAAAGAGCCCGAGACCGAGCCCGCGCTCGTCCCGCAACCTGGCGTCGTGCGGCAAGAATCCGGTTCCATTGTCGTCAATCACAAGATCGACCCGATCGAATGTCCGGCTCAAGGTGACGGTGGCGCTGGTAGCGCTGGCGTGTTTGGCAACGTTGGTGAGCGCCTCCTGAGCCACGCGGTACAGCACCAGTTCTATTTCCGGCGAGAGCCGATCGCGATTGCCGGTGACCTCCAGGTCCACCACCAAGCCTGTGTTCTCGGCGAAGCGTTGCGCGAGGTCGGCCAATGCCTCGCGCACACCGAGATCGTCGAGGGCCGGTGGGCGGAGTTCCAGCGCCAGACGGCGAACTCCTTCGATGGCCTCCACGGTCAACGACTCCAGCGACGTCGCAACCTCCCGCACGGCCTCGTGAGGCGACGAGGTCAAGGCTGTGACCCGCAGGAGCTGGGCGAAGAGCACCTGCGCGGTATCGTCGTGAAGCTCACGAGCAATCCGCTTCCGTTCAGCCTCCTGAGCTTCGATCACTTGCATTGTGAGCACTCGCAGTCTGTCGCGGGCGGCCTCGAGTTCGTCCAGCGTGTCATCGAAAGTCTGGACCAAGCGGGAGAGCTGGGGGTCGCTAAAGGGAAGTGGGTGCGCCCGTGCCGAAAGATCGCCGCTTCGGACCGCCTCAGCCAACCGCTCCAGACTATCGAGCGGTTGAAACGCAGCCCTGAGCACCAGATAATTCACGCCCACGCTCAGTATCACCCCTATCGCAACGTACACGAGCATGAGTTCGAAGCGGGAAGGGACGTCGGCATCCTGAAATGTTGTCGCGGTCACGTACGTGCCCGCGATCGCGCCAAACATGACAATCGCCACGTTGGCGATGAGCACCTTGTACAGGAGCGGCACTGACTTCATCGTCGACGACAACGGGCGGGGTGGATGCACGTGGAAAGATGTCGTTTTCAACATGGCCGTTTCCCCTGACCGCCCGGGTGGATATGTGGACTGGCCCAATTTTGCGATCTGGTAGAATCATGCGTTCGATTCGCCGGAGGGTAATGGAGGTTCCAACGTGGCTGCATCGTCATCATTCGATATTGTTTCAAAGTTCGATCATCAGGAAATGAAGAATGCCGTCGACCAGGCCGAACGAGAGATTCGGACCCGATACGACCTCAAGGATACCAAGACCGAGCTCACCCTCACAGACAACGACATCACGATTAATACCGAGTCCGAGTACAGCCTCTCCGCCGTCAAGGACATTCTTGAGTCCAAGATGCTCAGCCGAAAGCTCTCCCTCAAAATTCTCGACTATCAGGACGAGGAGGACGCATCCGGAGCCCGATATCGCCAGCTCGTCAAGTTGAAAGCCGGTATCCCCGATGACGTCGCGAAGAAGCTATCGAAGGCCATTCGCGACGAATTCAAGAAGGTGACGCCCCAAATCCAGGGCGATGCGGTTCGGGTCCAGGCCAAAAACCGCGATGACTTGCAGGCCGTGATCCAGATGTTGAAGGCTGGAGACTTTCCGGTGGCTCTGCAATTCGTAAACTACCGATAAGGCGCGTCAGGCGTGATCAAACGCGTGTCGGTCAGGGAACGTGAGCATCATCGTCTGTCCCTTCCTCCGAGTCGGTTTTGCGCCGGGAGACGAGCGACTTTCGACCATTCGGCGAACGCTCGGGAAGCGCCTGGGCAACTTTCTCAAGCAGCTCACTCTCGAGCGGCGACCCAACCGGGAAGACCCGCAGCGCTGGCGCCGGGGTTTCTGGCCACACGCGTTGAAACATCACCCATTGGTTGATGGACTCCCTGATCGCGTGCTCCAACCGGGGCAGGAGGTTCGCGAACCCCGCTGCCATGTCGGCTTCCAAATCGGCAGTCCTGGGCACTGTAAATGGCTCCAGAATGTCGAGTTCATGCGTTCGCCCGGTGCGCCGCTGGGCAATCGGCACAATCGTCGCGCCCGTGTCTCGAGCAATCCTGATCGCTCCCGGCGGGAGCGTTGTCGTCCGTCCAAACAACTCCACGGCGCGGCCATTCTGGAAGTGATCGCGGTCGCCGACGATCACCGCCACCTCCCCCTGTCGCAACGCCCGGATCACCTGGCGAATGCCGGACGGTGTGGGTTCCACCAGCTTGGCGCCGCGTGAACCCCGCAGATGTGTGACGCCATCGAAGATGAACCGCGATGTGGTTCTACCAGTGACGATCGTGAGCTTGTAACCTCGCGCCCAAAACACCTGCCCCACCTGATCGAACGATCCCAGATGGCCCGAAACGAGGATTACGCCCTTGCCTTGCGCCAGGGCATCGTCGACGATTACCCAGTGCCCGTGTCGCACCTTCAAAGACTCCACCAACGAGTTGCTCGACTGACGCGGCGTGGTGATCAGGTCCGTGAAATTCCTCGAGCTGGTGTGAAAAATCGACTTCACGGCCGCTCGCACTTCCGCGGACTCGGTGGTGAGTCCGAGCACCTGGGCGACGTTGGCCTCGACATTGTCACGGTACGTGTTGGTCGCTCGTCGGAATATGTCGCCCGCACGATCGGCCAACAGATAGCGAATCGGTTTGGGGATCAACCAGAATATCCACGAGAACAGCTCGGCCAGGAACACGCTCAACTGGTAGCGAAATTCGTGGCGCTCTTCCCGCTTGAATAATGGCGTTCGCTTCCTGGGTCCGCTCTCCGAACTCACGTCGACGCCCGCAAGGTCTGAGCACGACCATCGACAACGACATCGCCGCCATACCCTGTCATTGGATTGACACCGCTTGCGGCTGGCGAACCCGGTTATCCATCGACGGATTCATCCATCTTCTTGATGAACCCGATCGAATCCACGAAAACCGGGAGCGCCCGGATAACCGTTAGCGCCACCGCCAGCCAGACCAACGTCCAGCCAAACCACCGGAACGCTTCGGTCGCGTACATCGACCCGATGATCGTGCCAGAGGCGTCCGGCATTCTCCAGGCAACGAGACCCGTCAGGAACACGAAACCGGCCGCCTTCGCCCATCCAAAAACCGCCCGCATGAATCGTCCGGCGGTGAGCCAAGCGCTGAATGACGACTGCATCATGTTGTGTTCACCGAAGGCGGTCATCCCTTGCATGAGCGACAACGATCTCAACCCGTCGACCAGGAAGCCCCTGGTCACAACCATCAGTGGCACCCAGACCGGAATCAGGTCCAAATCGGCAAACACGATCCAGAGCGCGTTCTCGACAACCCGATCGCCTGCTATGTCGAAGACCGCTCCGAACGACGAGGTTGAGCCTCGCTTGCGCGCGACCCAACCGTCCAGGCCATCGCTCGCAAAAACGACGATCACCAGCAGCATGCACGCCTCCAGAACCTGCACATTGCCGACGTACATCATCCAGATCACGATGAAGAGCACGATCAGCCGGCTCACGGTGATCAGGTTCGCCATGTTTACCCGTCCTGCATCCAGAATCCGATCGACGTAGTGAGGATTTGCCACCTGTCCTGGAGGAGGAACGATGCGTCGCTAAAGTCAAGTATCCCGTACGCGCTCGCATCCCTCAAGGAACATCTGGAATGTCCCTGTCAGGGTCGCTGCAGATGAATTAATGCGGCGGGATCGTCCGTGCACAATCCGACGACGCCGAACGCGATCAACGCCTCGGCCCGAGTCGGGTGATTGACCGTCCACACCCAGCACCCAAGCCCGTTGTCACTGATGTGCTCGATAATTTCGCGGTTCATGAATCTGTCGCTGGGGGCAATCAGCGGCGATCCCAATTCGGTGGCGGTTTCCAGCACGTCGTCAGATACAGCGTGGGTGAGCGGCCAAAGTTCGATGCTTGAAGAACTTCGTCTGACATGGCGCAACACATCGTGATTGAATGACGAAATCGCAAACCGAAGATTCGGCCGCCTGGCCGTTTCGCTCAGCACAGCGTCGGCGGCCTCGGCGGCCTTGACTTCGATGTCGACATGAAGGTGTTCCTCCGTCAAATCCAGCACCTCGGCCAACGTGGGGATGGTCGCGCGGTCTCCGGCGTCGAGTTTTTGCAAGTCGGCGAGATCCAGGTCAGCCACCAAACCCGAGCCGTTCGTGGTGCGATCTACGGACTCGTCGTGAATCGCGACGGGAACACCATCCCGCGAGAGGTGAACGTCCAACTCAATCCCAAAGGCGCCAAGTTCCACTGCCCGCGCGAATGCGGGAATGGTGTTTTCCGGAAAGTCGGCCGAGGCGCCGCGATGTGCATAGATTCTGACCACAAGACTCTCCTTACCGTTCAACATTGACACGATCTGTGTCAAGAATTATCATTCACGAGTCAACGCATTCTGGAGGCCCAAAGTATGACTACCCGATTCTCGGAACCACTTTTCGTTATCAGCGTCGCGGCCCGACTTGTTGAAATGCACCCCCAAACCCTACGCAAATACGAGCGCGAGGGCCTGGTTGCCCCCTCTCGCACATCCGGCAACCTGCGCTTGTATTCTGATAGCGACATTGAGCAACTTCGTCAAGTGAAATACCTTGTCGAACAGCGCGGGTTGAACCTGGCGGGCGTGCAATTGGCGCTGGAACTGACCCGGCAATTGCAGGCGATCCGTGCGCAGCGCCTCGGCGCCACGGACCGAAAGTCCAGGGAAGTCGCGGAAATCGACGATCTGTTGCGACGCCTCGGTTTCGTCGACGAGTCGCAAGTCAGGTCCCACTTTCACGGCGACGGGCCAAGGAATCGCCAGGCATCTCAGGCACGTCCCGCTGAGCATCGGGGCCACCGCCCCATCGAATGACAACCATACTGTTGTGGAGGCAATGCTGAATGGCATCCAATCAGCGCTTTACAGACAAGGCGCGCGACGCGATTGTAGCGGGTCAGCAGATTACGGTGGAGAACAAGCTCGCCCAGTTCGAGCCGGACGCTCTCTTGAAGGCGCTTGCGTTGCAACCGGAGGGGATCGTGCCCCAGATACTGCAGCGCCTTGGAATCGATCCCAACGATGTCGCGCGCGAAACCGATCTCCTGATCGATCGAACCCCGAAACTACAGTTCAGCGCGGACGCCGTGATCGGCGCCGGCCTGCGCCAGGCGCTTCAACATGCGGAAACGGAGGCGGCCACATTTGGCGATGAATTCGTGTCCGCGGAGCATCTCCTGCTCGGCATCCTCTCCGTCCAGCGATCCCCCGCCGAATCGTTGCTCCGGAGACTTGGGGCGACCAAGGATCGCGTCTATGGCGCGCTCGCCGAAATTCGTGGAAACCAACGCGTGACCGATCAGAACCCGGAAGCCAAGTACGAGGCACTCGAGAAGTACGGCAGCGACCTGACCGACCTGGCGCGAAATGGCAAGCTCGACCCCGTCGTCGGCCGAGATGAAGAGATTCGACGGGTAATCCAGGTGCTCTCCCGCCGCACCAAGAACAATCCAGTGTTGATCGGCGAACCGGGTGTCGGCAAAACCGCGATCGCCGAAGGTTTGGCGCAGCGAATCGTCCGCGGCGATGTGCCGGAAGGACTGCGCGAGAAGCGGATTGTCGCGCTCGATCTCGGCTCGCTGATCGCCGGAGCAAAGTTTCGAGGCGAGTTCGAGGAACGGCTCAAAGCGGTTCTCAAAGAAATTTCGGCGTCCGAAGGGCAGGTCGTGCTTTTCATCGACGAACTTCATACAGTTGTGGGAGCCGGCGCCGCCGAAGGGTCGATGGACGCCTCCAACATGCTCAAGCCGATGCTCGCGCGTGGTGAACTGCATACCATCGGCGCGACCACGCTCGACGAATATCGCAAGTACATCGAGAAGGATGCGGCGCTGGAACGGCGCTTCCAGCCCGTGCTCATCGGCGAGCCCACTGTCGCCGACACCATTTCGATCCTGCGCGGATTGCGGGAACGATATGAAGTGCATCACAAGGTGAAGATTCTCGACAGCGCGCTGGTTGCGGCCGCAACACTCTCAGAGCGTTACATCTCGGACCGCTTCCTGCCAGACAAGGCGATTGACCTCGTCGATGAGGCGGCATCGAAATTGAGGATGGAAATCACGTCGATGCCGGTCGAACTCGACGAGGCCGAACGCCGGCTAATGCAACTCGAAATTGAACGCGAGGCGCTGCGCAAGGAGACCGACGAAGCGTCCCAGCGACGACTCGCTGTGCTCGAGCACGACCTCGCGAACTTTAAGGAAGAGCGAGATGCTCTGCGCTCGAAGTGGGACCAGGAGCGCCAGGCGATAATGGCCATCTCCGAACTGCGCGATGAAATGGACCGCACGCGAGTCGATATGGAGCAGGCCCAACGCGCGTACGACTACAACAAGGCAGCCGAACTGCAGTACGGCACCCTGAAGGACCTCGACCAGCAAATTCAGATCGAGGAACAAGGACTGGCGAGACTTCAGGCCACCGGCAAACTCCTCAAGGAGGAAGTCGACGCAGACGATATCGCCGATGTCGTCGGCCGGTGGACAGGTATACCCATTTCCCGCCTGCTGGAGGGCGAAATCGAAAAACTCGTACGCATGGAGGAGCGCCTGCACGATCGTGTGGTCGGTCAGGACGAGGCGATATCGGCCGTCGCCAACGCGATCCGGCGGTCACGCGCCGGTCTCGCCGATCCGCATCGCCCGCAAGGGAGTTTCATTTTCCTGGGTCCCACCGGGGTCGGCAAGACCGAACTCGCGCGAGCCCTGGCGGAGTTCCTGTTCGATTCGGATCAGGCAATGATTCGAATTGACATGTCGGAGTATATGGAGCGTCACGCGGTCAGCCGCCTGATCGGCGCCCCTCCCGGATACGTCGGTTACGAGCAGGGCGGTCAACTCTCGGAAGCGGTCCGTCGTCGCCCCTACAGCGTGGTCTTGTTCGACGAAGTCGAAAAAGCGCATCCGGAAGTCTTCAACATCCTGCTCCAGGTGCTGGACGACGGGCGACTCACCGATAGCCAGGGACGCACGGTCGATTTCAGGAATACGGTGATCATCATGACCAGCAACCTTGGCTCGACCTACATGGCTTCGACGGCCCAGGGCCAGGACGACGAGATGCGAAGTCAGGTGATGGAGGCGCTGCGAGCCAATTTCCGGCCGGAGTTCCTGAACCGGATCGACGAGACAATCATCTTCAAACCACTCAGCAAAGTGGAGATTGGCGAGATCGTTGAGATCCAACTCGGGCTTGTGGCGAAGCGACTCACCGACCGGGACATCGATCTCACAATCACCGATGCTGCTCGTTCGCTGGTCGCCACATTGGGATACGATCCAACGTTCGGGGCGAGACCACTCAAGCGCATCGTCCACAAGCATATTCTCGATCCGTTGGCCCTGAAGTTGCTCGCAGGCGATATTCGGGATGGCGAGGAAGTTGTGGTCGATGTGCGCGATGGCGCCTTCACCATTGAGGGAACCCTGAGCGCGGCTCCGGTTGTCGCATAGTGCGTTGTCCAGCGGAAGAGAGTATCCGGCGCTGCTTTGGCTATACTTCGACGTGACGTGAACGTTCGGCGGAGCCAGGCATGCGTGCCACCGCATCGTTGCATCGTAGAACCTGGCGTCTGGCAAGGAGTCCGAAACCGGTGGATATTCTGATCGGTCTGCTGAAGTCCGCGCTGATGATGGGCTTCGTTGTGGTCGTGATAGTCGTCCTCGCGGGCATGTTCATGATCGTGTTCGGTATCGCAACTGGAATCGATCGCCGCATTCAGGATTGACCTCACGGGGCGCCGGTAGCGGAACGATTCGGCCAAAAGCAGCGTAATCCTCGGAGAAGTCACACTTGCCCAGGCGGCATTGAGTGGAACAAGAACCGATGCACGTTTCCCCGCAGGCGCGGGTGTCGAATGCAACGAGTTCACAGATCGAAAGGAAGACCGTCTTGAGTCGAGTGTCCATGTTGAGCGAGTTGAAACGCCCAGGTCTGAATCACGCGCGTGCAATCATGTCGGCCCTGCTGATCGCGGGCGCCATGGTTTCGTCGGTATCGTTGACGATTCCGGCAGTCGCCCAGACGAACTCTGGTATTGCCGACTATATCCCCGAGACCGCGCTTTTCTACGGGGAGTCCAAGCTCGATCCCGCATCCGACCAGTTTGTGTTGGCGCTTGAGCTGCTTGAACGCGCCAATCTCGAAGCGCTTATCGAAGAGGGCGATCTGGCTGATTTCGGGACAGACGTTCCCGAGGACTTTGAAGACTTTGTCGATGGCGAGGCCGGATTCTTCCTTGCCGAATTGCCGATCGAAGAAGGTCTCACGCTCGACGAGATATTCCTCGAAGCGTCCGATGCCAGCATGACCCCTGGTATCTCCAACACGGAAGTTCCCGATGGTTGGGCGATTGTGCTGAGGCCGACCAACGTCGACGCGTCATTTGATTTCGTTATGGACGAGATGTTCGGCGACGAATCGGCAACAGCGATTGAATCCGAATACAACGGTTATAACATCCTGACCGTGCCGCCCATCGACGAATTCGATACGGGCGCGTCGATGGCGGTCGTCGACGACGTCATCGTTGTCGCCACCATGCCTGAAGACATCGAGCCGGTGATCGACACGGTTGAGGGCGACCTCGACCCACTTTCGGGACACGAACCGTATACCGACGTGCGCGGGCGACTCGAGGCTGACGTTGTACTGGCGGGCTATGTTAACGGTCCGGCGTTGCTCGAGGCGTTCAACGAGCAGGACCCGGGGGCGCTCGCCGGCTCTGCCCCGGAATTGGTTTCGTCGCTGAGCGCGCATCAGGGATTCGCGTTCTGGGCTGACGACGCCGGATTCCGGCTCGATTCGGTTGCCGTCCCCGCAGACAGCGACTCGGTTCCCGAGGCAGCGGAGTTCGAGGCCGCTCTTGCGTCCGACGTTTCGGCCGATTCGCTCTTCTACGCCGGGGGTGTCGACCTCGACCAAAATCAAACGCTCGACGCGCTGGCGATCGTTGCCGCCCAGGCGCTACTTGGCATCGATCCGCTCGCGATGGCGACGCCAATTGCCAATCCCGAGAGCTACGCCGACGACCTCTTCGCCGAGACCGAGGCGCTGTTCGGATTCAATCTCAAGACAGACCTGCTGGACCAGATGGTTGGCGAGTGGGGTATGGCGGGCACGTTCTCCGACGTCATCGGCGTCGAACCGGTGACCGACTTCATCTTCGTCACGGAACTCAATGACGGCGAGACGGTTGAAGGCGTAATGGCGACGATCACAAACATGATCGCATCTCAACCGGACGACACGATCGAGCTTTCGTCCCGACAGGTGGATGGCTCCGACGTTACGACCGTCACTTCCTCCGAAGGTGGCTTTGTGCTGACCGTGGAATTCGGCGTCGTCAACAATCAGCTTCTGATCGGGTTCAACCAGGGACTCGACATCTTTATCAGCGGTGGAGTCGACGCGCTGACCGACGATGCCACGTTCCGCGACACATTGTCCGAACTGCCTTCCGACTATTCGTCCCTGATTTACCTCAATGTGCAGAACCTGCTGCCGTTGATCGAGGATGCCATCGACGCATTTTCCTTCTCGACGATCCCTGACAACGATCCAGATTGCGGCAACTACGCAACTCAGGAAGAAGCCCAGGCAGCGTACGACGAGGATCAATTCACGAACTTCAATCTTGACAACGACTTCGACGGCGAAGCCTGCGAGGACTTTTTCGGAACGGGCGCGACGCCTGTCGTCGAGAGTTCGGGAATCGGGGACGTCAATGTCTTGTCCGTCGGTTCGGTGACATTCAGCGATGGCGAGACAAGCGGCACGAGCACGATCATCTTGATCGGCGAGTAGCTGGCGACACCGCAATGATTCAAGGGAAACGGGTGCTCGACTTGAGCGCCCTTTTCCTTGAATCATGGCTATCCGGATACAATGCGTGCTGGTTGGAAAGCACTCGGCAGTAATCAAGGGGACCCGATGTCAATCGACCTGAACATGCTTCGCACGCTCACCCAAACTCCCGGGATCGCTTCCCGCGAGGACAAGGTCCGCGATGTCGTGGCGACATTCCTGGAACCGATCGTCGATAGCCTGACGGTCGATACGCTTGGCAACCTGATCGGGTATCGGAAGGGTTCGGGTGGACCGCGAATCGCGATTGCGGCGCACGTCGATGAAATCGGATTCTTCGTTCGCCACGTCGATGACAATGGATTCCTCCGGGTCCAAAAGGTTGGTGGCTTCGATCCACGGGTGTTGGTCGCCCAACGTGTCCAGGTCCATTCACGGAGTGGCGATTCACTTCCGGGAGTGCTCCAACCCGCCGCCAAGCCGATTCATTTGCAAACACCTGGGGAGTCCAAGGAGTTGAAGCTTGAGGACCTGTTCATCGATCTGGGTCTGCCCGTGGAACGGGTGAAGGAGCACATCCAAATCGGCGACATGGTGACGCTCGACCGGAACCTCGCGGAGATCGGCGATACCGTCGTCAGCAAGGCGCTCGACGATCGGCTTGGTGTGTACGTCATGATTGAGGCCGTGCGCAAGGCAACGGCAAGCAGCGCCGAAATCTTCGCGATCGCCACCACCCAGGAAGAAATCGGTCTCCGTGGCGCCCATGCCTCTGCCTACTCGGTCGAAGCGGAGATCGCGATCGCACTGGACGTGACAATCGCCGCCGACATCCCGGGCGGCACGCCCGATGCCCATGTCACCAAACTGGGAGCCGGGGCGGCGATCAAGATTCTCGACAGCAGCCAGATCGCCAATCCCAAAATTGTTGAACACCTGCGCGAACTGGCTGAAGAACACAACATCCCGCATCAATTCGAGATCCTGCCATTTGGCGGCACCGACGCCGGCGCCTTTCAGACGAGCCGAGGTGGTGTCGCTACAGCCACAATTTCGATTCCGACCCGGTACGTGCACACGGTGAACGAAATGGCGCACGTCGATGACATCCAGGCCAGCATCGACCTGCTGGCGGCATTTCTTAATGCGGCGGGAAGCCGCTCGTACGGATACAGCGTTCCGGTTCGGGCATAGCGAACCCGAGTAACGAAGCGGCCGACAGCTTCGTTATGGAGGACAGATAGGCAACGCGATGCGGCGCCCTTGTGCCGGCGCGACAGGATCCGGTACCGAAACTCCGTCGCCCAGGTTCCATTGCCGCATGAGACGGCCCGCCTGACAAGGAGCGAAGATGACCTCACTTCAATCGATCGCGGCGAATGCGGACCGATCGCCATTCGAGCGACTTGCCGCGAATGCGTCGGCCAGTATGCCCCAGCACTCGCGTCGCGACCTGGTGCGCGTCGCGGCTTTGCTGGCGGGTGTCGCGGGCGCAGCCACAAACGTCGCACGTGGTCCGTCAACACGGGCATACGCCCAGGATGAGATCGAAACGGACGTCGAATTGACGATTCCGTTCAATCCATTCGGTCAAATCGTGTCGCTCGATCCGCATCGTGCCCTCAACTGGGGGCCGTTTTGGGTGCTGATGCCGCACGTATGGGCGGGTTTGCTCGCGTTCGACGAAAACGGCGCGGTGGTCAATGATCTCGCCGAATCGATTGCGCCGAACGAAACCGCCGATGTGTGGACCGTGCAGCTCCAGCCTGACCTACGCTTTGCATCGGGGAATCCGATCACCGCCCAGTCGTTCGTTGACAGTTGGCTGCGCGCGCTGCACCCCGCGGCGCCGGCGCCCATGGCATCGTTCATGAGCGACGTGCAGGGATACGACGCGTACATCGCGGGAGACAGCAGCGACATCGGATTTGCCGCGCTCGACGACCTCACGATCGAAATTACGCTTGCTGAAGCTTTTTCATCGTTTCCAGCTTCGCTAGCGACGTTCGTCTGGGCGGTTGTCGATCTCTCGGTTGTCGACGATCCCGACGTTGACGACCCGATGCTGGCTGGCGCCTCCGCTGGACTCTGGCAGTTCACGGAGTTCATAGACGGCGACCGGATCGCAATGGGGCCGAACCCCAACTCCGCGGCTCTCGCATCGCCCTCGATCTCGCGGATTGTGTGGCTGATGCTTGAAGGTCCGGAAGCGGACGCGGACGCCATCGACCTCTACACCAGCGACAAGGTGGTCTCCGCCGATGTCCCCGCATCGCTGTTGGAAACGGTGACGTCGAACGAGGCGATCGCCACGGAACTGATCGAGATCGAGTCGCAGTCCTCGACAATGGCGATCGGAATGGACTTCAACCAGAGTCCATTCGACGACGTTCGGGTACGGCGGGCCGTGGCGGCGGCGATCGATCATGAGTCCTGGGCCAACGAAATCTGGGGCGGCGAATTCGTCCCCGCATCCAGTCTGGTTCCGCCAGTAGTGCAGATCACCTCAGGCTACGAGCCTATGGCCCCGGTTGAATTCAATCCAGAAAACGCCTCGGGGCTGCTCGAAGAGGCTGACATCGACCTTGAAGAAAGCAGTCCGGACATCGTCTACTATCAGCCCGCCTCCGACAGCCCCGACCTGTTCGACAAACACGCGGCGCTGTTGGCCATGATCGAGGAACACGCCGGACTCACAATCCGACACGACACAACCCTCACGCAGGACCAGATCGTGGCGCTCCAGCGCGACAATGGCGGTCGTCAATTCGACATCGTCTGGTGGTGGACGGTCACCGATACTCCCGCACTTCTGCAGACGATTGGGCATTCGGAATCGCCATTCATGCAAGGGTGGTTCAATTGGTCGCCTGCCCTCGAAGCCAATGACGAGCAATCGCCAGGCGATGCTTCGGCGGAGTTCGACGAAGCGATCGCCGCCGCCAACAGCGCGACCGATTCCGGCGCCCGCAACGATGCCTTCAGGCAAGCCGAAGAACTTCTCATCGACAATGCCGTCTACGTTCCGCTCGGTCACTGGGTGCAGCGCTACGTCCAGAAGCCGTGGCTCATTGGCACGCGCCAGGGACCGTGGTCGGGCCGCATTCCGGTGCGATTCGATGCCGATGTCGTGGTTCAAGGGCGAACGCCCGAGTAGGCGCCCGAGCGAGTGCTACCTGACCACACGTTCGGCGTGCCCCTGCCGCTCGGCGAATGAACGGTAGTCGATGGCGGGGAATGGATTGTCGCGTTCGGCGAGGGCGGCAAGCATTTCCGACTCGTCGCCAGTGAGTTCGTCTCCGCGCTCGGCGATGGTCGCCAGACTCTCGAAACGATCGACGTGCTCCGTGAATCGTTGAGAGGCGTACTCTTTCGCCTGACCCGTCGTCACCAGGAACGGCCAGTCGCTGCTCTGCAGCAACAGCAGCTCACGGGCGGCCTGATTGAGGATATCTGCCTGGGGACCGGAGGCATTCGAGAATCTGGCGACGAGTGCCTCCATCCTCAGCTCTGCGGCATGGATGCTCGGCCACATCCACTCCGTATCCTTATTTTGCCAGGTGAAGTGGTTGCCGCCCGAACCCCAGCTCGATTCGGGAAGGGCCATGACCTTGGTCGGTGGGTGATCTTCGATGAATGCCGATGCCGAGGTCAGATCGACCTTGTCCGACGTGGCGAGTCCGCGCAGCACTTCCTTGAGCCAATCGACGCCTTCGAACCACCAATGTCCAAACAACTCGGTATCGTAATTGGAGGCGATCACACCGTACTCATCGTGCTCGGCCTTGTAGCCGACGAGGAGCTCCTCGACCAAACCGACGAAGTGTTGTGCGTGTCCCACTACACGCTCCTGGGCTCGCCTCGGGTCGTACGTCGGCTTGCTCCCAAGATCGAGTCCCGGTCCGCCGATTCGCCAGTACTGCATGCCGGAAACGCCGTCCTTGCGGTGAAACTCCCGGTACGATGCATCGCCTGGATACCCGAAATCGCCGGACCACACCTGTTGGCTGCTGTGGCTGTTGCGACCGAGCACGGCGACTTGACCGGCTGCGTCGCCAACCCAGTAGGCCCGGTAGGTCGTGCCCGGCTCTACCTGCTCGGAGGGAGTCAATTCGATCGTGTAGCGGCGGGCGATTTCGCCGTATGGTCCAATGGCTTCACCCGCTGCCTTGCCAACTGGATTCCCGCCCTCGACCGAATGTGTCTCGGTGAAGAACACCTGAATGCCTTGAGCCGCCAGAAACGACTCGATGCCTGGACGAAGCACGTCGCCGTCGTCGGCATCCTCCCAGTATGCGGGCCGGTATGCGCACTCCGGCAGCCAGATTGCGCGGGGACGTTGCCCGAAGTGCGTCTCATACGCCGTGAGACCTGTTTCCAATTGCGCGTGAATCGAGGAGTCGCGGCCAAGCAACGGCAAGTATCCGTGGGTTGCCGCGCTGGTGGAAATATCGACGTAGCCGTCGTTCTGGAGTCTACGGAGCGCGCCGATGATATCCGATTGGAACCGATCCCGGAACGACGACAGCATCCGCGAATACCAATGGTGAAAGTGGATCGCCAGTTGCTTCATCTCCGGGTCGTTGGCGTCATCGAACCGGCTAATGTCGGCGGCGGCCCAGGCGGCGCGCTCCTCCGCGTAGGTGAGGAAGTGCTCCTTGATCAGGGGATCGGCGAGCTGCTCGGTGAGAATCGGCGTGACGCTGACCGTGATCCTGAACTGGATTCCTTCCTCGATGAGATCGTAGAGCGCGATGAGCAAGGGCACATAGGTTTCCGCGATCGCCTCGTGCAACCATTCCTCTCCGTGCGGCCACATTCCGGCCTGGCGAGCGTACGGCAAATGACTGTGAAGGACGAATGTAAACGCACCTGCGGCATTGGACATGAAAAGGTTCTCCAAATCAACGAGTGAACGGGGTGTTGTACGGACAGAAAATATGTCAAAGGAGCGACTGGAGTCGTCAGGGTTGGTGCGCCGGGTGTTCGGCGCCGGGTACAGTGTAGTCCCAGGGATTGGCGCCACGCTCTTCGCCACCCCGGGCCAACCGACCGTACGTCCAGGTCAGTTCGCGAAGTCCTTCCGCGAGCTCCGGGGCTAATTGGTCCTCCCGACAGCGCCACGACCAGTTGCCGAGGGCCTGTCCCGGAGTGTTGATTCGCGCATCATCGCCGAGCCGCAGGATATCCTGCATCGGGATGATCGCCGTATTGGCCGTGCTGGATAGCGCTAGCCGGATCAGGTCCCAGGCGATATCCGACCCGTCACGCCCCAGGTAGCCCTGAATCGCATGGCGCTCACTCACCGACCGTGAAGCGAACCACCCGACCGTGGTTTGATTGTCGTGGGTTGCGGTATAGACAACCGAGTTATCGCGATAGTTGTGTGGCAAATACACGTTGTCGGGATCGTTCTCGAACGCAAATTGCAGCACGTTCATGCCGGGAAATCCGAGGATTTCGCGTAGCGCGATCACGTCCGGGGTGATGACGCCAAGGTCTTCGACAATGACCGGCACGTCGCCGAAGTCTCGCCGGATAGCAGCAAACACCTCTCCGCCTGGGGTGCGCTCCCAATGCCCCACGGCGGCGGTTTCCGCGCCGGCCGGAATAACCCAGGCCGCGGCGAATGCCCGGAAGTGGTCGATACGCACGATGTCGACGAGCTGGAAGGTGCGGCCGAGGCGATGCCTCCACCACTGAAAGTCGTCGTCGCGCATCGTCCGCCAGTCGTACAGCGGGTTGCCCCATATCTGGCCAGTGGCGGAAAACGGATCCGGCGGCACGCCAGCAACCGCCGATGCCCGCCCTTCAGCATCGATTTTAAACTGCGCCTGGTTGGCCCACACATCGGCGCTGTCTTCGGCCACAAAAATCGGGATGTCGCCAACGATTCGGATGCCACGCACATTGGCGTATGCCCGCAGCTCAAGCCACTGCCGCTGAAACAGGAACTGCACGAATCTGGTGAAGCGAATCTCGGCGGCATGATCGGCGACGGCCTGTTCGATCGCATCGGATTGTCGCGTTCGAAGCGCCTCGTCCCAGTCCTGCCAGCCGCCCATCTCGTTCTCATGCTTGACCGCCGTGAACAAGGCAAAGTCGTCCAGCCACCAGGATTCGTCTTCGCAAAATCTCTCGATCCCGGAAGTGAGCGAGTCATCCGCTCCAGATTCGAATCGGTCGAATGCCTTCCTCAACAGTCGATCCTTGAACGATCCGACCACTCCAAAATCGACGCGATCTCCAGAAAACTCTGGACAATCCGCAAAGTCTTGATCATTCAACAAGCCATCGCCGTGCAGCCGGGCCATGGACACCAACAGGGGGTTGCCGGCAAATGCCGATGGCGACGAGTACGGTGAATCTCCGTACCCCGTCGGCCCCAACGGCATGATCTGCCAAAGCGTTTGGCCAGCGCTCGCGAGCCAGTCGACAAACCGGAAGGCGTTCTCGCCAAAGTCTCCTATTCCGTGCGGCCCGGGAAGTGAGGTTGGGTGCAGCAGCACACCGCTTTCGCGTGGAAATGTCATGCGTATCCTGTCTTGCCTGCCTGTCTGCTCAATCGTCAATTCGAAATGTGGGTGGGATGTCGAGGCGGTAGGCTCGCGCGGACCTGACGGTGTCGCAACGCAATCGACAACGCGCCGCTCGAATGACGATCGAGCCGGCGCGTTGGGCGATGAAGTCAGGTCTACGGCGCTGGTTCGATCGCGTCGGCGACGAT
>JACCUV010000153.1 GCA_013698495.1 Chloroflexia bacterium | reverse complement strand
ACGGGGTCGTTGGCGAGCAAGCACGTTGGCACGACCGTTGACGCCCACTCGACGATCGCGCCGCCATTGGGGAAGTTGCGGCGAATACGACTGATGCCGTCCGGAACGCTGCTGAGCCGACTGCCATCGGAATGAGCATCGGTGGCGAAGAGGATGTGCGCCCCTTGCCTAAGACCTGATTCCAGAATCGTCTTTGCCGTACGCTCGGCAACCCGGCCATAGAGTCCGGCAAAACTAGCGTAGGTGAGTTGAAGCACGACGCCCTGTTGGGCGGTGGCCAATGCTCGATCTGGATTCGACTGGACTTCGAGGTAGCGCTCGGGGTGGGCGAGAACGGGTCGATATCCGGCAATCCTGAGGTCGAACAAGGCAGATTCCGTATGGTTGGGCCAACCGATGAACGGGAGTTCCACCATGACGGCGTTGCTTCCAGCGAGTGTCGATGACTCCCCCGCATCCAGGCGTCTCGCCAGGTCGGGCGAGAGCAGGTGCTCGTAGCCCTTGTCTACCGAGAGACCGAATTCGGCCGCGATCGGCTGAACCAGTTCCAGCGCCCGTTTCGTGGCGAAACGGTACTCCGACGACAAAGGCTCCATGAGATGCGGAGTGGCTACAAGGTGAGAAAATCCGAGGCGTGCCAGTCGCTCGAGCATCGCCCGCGACTCGCGAAGACTTCCCGCCCCGTCGTCGACGGCGGGCAACACATGGAGATGCAAATCGATCATGGAGCGTTCCAGTGTGCGGTGTAAGGAGAACGTGAGGCGCCAGCGAAACGGGCGCCCTGCACCACGTCGCTGCAGGAATCTGGTGGTCAGCATACACTAACATTGGCACGATACCGCGCAGGTTTGGGATACCAACTGTCAGCGGAAGTACAGCATTGGCTATTCCAGGGGGTCCCAGAGGTGGAGTTAGATCTGCGGCAATTGGCGCGAATTGCGCGAAGGTGGTGGTGGCTGTTGCTTCTGGCGCCTGCCATTTCGGGCGCAACGGCATACGTCGCCGCCGAAC
This sequence comes from Chloroflexia bacterium, assembly GCA_013698495.1. Taxonomy (GTDB): domain Bacteria; phylum Chloroflexota; class Chloroflexia; order Thermomicrobiales; family UBA6265; genus JACCYX01. Next base: position 2,431 of record JACCUV010000153.1, on the reverse strand, counting down.
GCCAGGAGCCATTGTTTTCCGCCAGCATGGTCCTCCGAATCAACCCGCCGCCAACATCCGCGATGGACATCAATGCGTTTGGCCTGAGCCAGGATCTCAGCGAAACGTACCGGTCACTCATCACATTCACGCCGGTGATGGACCGGGTAGTCGAGGCACTTGCGCTTCCATATTCCGCTGACGATCTTCGAGAAAAGGTCACCGCGACCTCGGTGACCGATACGCAACTGGTGCGGGTATCTGTCTCCGATCCTGATCCGAATCGGGCCGTGGCGATTGCCGACACCATCGCATCGGAATTTACGCTGTACGTGATTGAAGAGTCGCAGGCGCAAGTCCAGAATCAGGTGTCTGGCATCAACACATCCATTGCCGACCAGGATGTTCAGCTGGAACTCGTCGAATCGGAATTGGCCGATCTCGATCGACCCGAGAACGATGACAATGACGAAGTCCAGGCGCAGATTCGGGAGTTGGAAACCGAGCGAACGGAACTTGAGTCCTTGTTGAATTCACTCCAGCAGCAGTCTCAGGCGGTTGCCAGCGCAGTCGGGACATCCCAGGTCCAGGTCTCGGTATCCGACCCCGCGTCGACGCCAGAGGATCCGTACGCGCCTCGCGTGGCCTTCTATGCATTGCTCGGGGTCTTCATTGGACTGCTGATCGCGGTCGGCGCCGTTGCCCTGCTTGAGTACATGGACAACTCGGTCAAGGGCGACACCGATTATCCGGCGCTCACCGGCACACCGGTGCTCACCACGATAGGAGCGATTCCGAACCTGCGGCCTGGGGGAAATCAGGTGTACGTCGTGTCCGAGCCTCGATCCCCTTCGGCTGAGGCGATCCGGATGCTTCGCACCAACCTTGAATTTGCGGCCGCGGGCAAGCCGATCAAGTCGCTGACGATCTCGAGTTCAGGTCCCGGAGAAGGCAAGAGCACAATCAGCGCAAATCTGGCGGTGGTGATGGCCCAGGCTGGACTTCGCACGGTGCTCCTCGACGCCGACTTGCGTAAGCCGTCGCTGCACAAAATATTTGGCGTATCCAGCGACAACGGACTCACGCGACTTCTCACCCATCCTGACGAACGATGGCAAGATGCGTCGATCCGTGTGGCGGTTCCGAACCTGTCGCTGATTCCGAGTGGCCCCGTCCCGCCAAATCCGTCCGATTTGCTCAGCATCGACGCGTTTCCACAACTCCTTGCGCGAATCACCGACGACGTCGACATCATCATTGTCGATACGCCGCCGGTGTTGGCGGTCAGCGATCCACTCGTCGTCGGGCGGCACACCGACGCCGTGCTGCTGGTCGCCAAGTCGGGCCAAACGCGACGCGACGCGCTCCGGCACTCTGCTGAGGCGTTGCAGCAGGGGAGCATGCGGTTGCTCGGCATCGTGCTCAACCAACAAAAGTCGAAGGACGGCGTTGGGTACTACTACTACGAAGGGTATGGCCCGCCAGCCAACCGGGAGTCAGCTCCGGCGCCTGGCGCGATGCACGTTCCTTCGAACCGGACGACCGTAGGCACACGCGCGTTCGGTGACGGACCACGGCATGAGTGAAAAGAGATTGATCGATGCGACGGTGGATGACTGGTGTAACGGCGGCGACCCTGCTGCTCGCGGTGGCGGCGGGTTGGGCAGTAGGTCAATTGGCGGGTGGCGGCGACGACTTGCCGTTGGTCGTAACCCAGGCCGCGCCAGGTGAGGTCGTCCCGACGCCCAGCAGTGCGGCGATTGACGACACCTCGCCAGCCGCGGACTCGACGCTTGCTCCATCGGCGTCCGCGACACCGGGCGGCACACCCGTCTCGACCGCGGTTGGCCATCGCAACGACGACAGATCGGGATGAGCTCGAAGTCGGGTTGCCGCATGTCGATCTGCGTTGGATGCTGGTGCGGGCGGCGGGAGTCGAACCCGCATGGGGTTTCCCCCAACGATGTTTAAGACCGTAGCGTCTGCCGTTCCGCCACGCCCGCGGCGATTCCCAAACTCGGGAACTCATCGTCGCTAGGATACCGCGTTGGAGAGTTCGGGATTGACGACCGTCGACCGCGAATGCGATCGCCGCACGGGCCGGTCCGGGGGAGCGCCGCCGCTCGATCGGACGCACGAAAAAAGGTCAGGCATGCCGCCTAACCGTTTGTCTGGAGCGGAAGACGGGATTCGAACCCGGGACCTTCTCCTTGGCAATTCTATCAATGCGACTTTTAGCTATTCCCGCCTATTTCGTTCTATCCCTCAAAAACCCCACCAAATCAACCATTCCGCCCCGGCCCCATGCTATACTGTTCACAGTTATTATCAGCAAGTGGTACACATTTGCGGGTGTTCGGTACACATTTGGAACACATTGGGGGGAATGGCATGGCCCTGATTCCGCGAATCGACAAAGACGGCAAGCGACGCTGGCAGGTGCGTGTTGCGG
>JACCUV010000131.1 GCA_013698495.1 Chloroflexia bacterium | reverse complement strand
CCGAAGCCGGGTACGGTCTGGGCGAAGCGAGCGAAATCGATGCGGCCAAGATGGCGCTTGTCGGTGTCGGTTTCGGTGGCGCCCTGGCCTTGCTCACGGCGGGTGCGCGACCGGGCATTTTCTCGGCGGTAGTGGCGATCGACCCGATCACCGAGTGGGCGATCGAACTGGGGGAATCCGAACCCGCCTGGCGAAACTGGGTCAGCGCCCAGTACGGTATGCCACTGACGCATCCCGACCGGTTTGCCTTGCGCTCCCCGGCGACCTTCGCGGCCGTTATCGACGTGCCGGTGATCCTCGTTGCCACCAGCCCGGCGGCAGTTCACCGGCAGGCGCAACTTGAGCTTTTCGAGGCCTACCTCGACGCCAACAACGTCGCCTTCGAACACATCGACGCTGGAGACGAGCCACTGGCGGCGACACTGGAGCGGGTCAGCCGCAAACTCGCGGGCATATATCGGGTGGGTCACGACACAATGGAGATCGTGGAAGACACCCGACCCGAGGCGGTGGGATAGGGGGCCAGGGAGGACACGCGGGTCTTCCCGCTCGAACAACTGCCCTCATTTTCGCGCAGGCAAGGTTCATGACCCAACGCACAACCCCGCATGCGACGCATTCCGCTCCGGCCTCGGTCAGCCGACGCCAGCTGGTGTCGGTTGGCGCTGGCGCCGTCGGGGCCGCCGTCATCGGCGTAGCCGCGGCCGGGCTGGTTGGAAACGATCCGAAAAACATCCAGCCGGCCGGAAGTCCGCCGCCGGCAACTTCGAACCGTCAACCCGCGACACCGACCGCGACCACAGCGACGCCATTGACGATCGGGTTCGCCGAAACCACGCCCCCGCCCGCGACGCCCGCCACTCCGGACGGCGCCGTGAGGGTCGAAGCCGCCGACATCCTCGAAGAGGTCACGATCCGGCAACTCCGTGAACACCTCGACAACGGCAGTTTCACGATCCTGGATTTGATCCAGGCCACCCTCGCCCGCATCGACGAGATCGACGGCGGAGAGATTGAAGTTAACGCCATCATCGCTCTCAACCCCGATGCCGAAACAATCGCCGCCGAGCTCGACGCCGAACTGCTGGCGGGCCGGGCGCGCGGGCCGATGCACGGTATCCCGGTGCTGCTCAAGGACATCATCGCCACCAGCGACCAGATGCCGAACACAGCCGGTTCCCTTGCAATGGAAGAAAACATCGCGGTCCGCGACTCGTATGTCGCGTCGCTCCTGCGGGAGGCGGGCGCGGTGATCCTCGGCAAGACCAATCTCACCGAATGGTCGAATTTCATGGGCAGCACGGGACTCAGTGGCTGGAGCTCCCTCGGTGGGCTGACCGTGAATCCGTACAACCTCAACATGTCCTGCTCCGGTTCGAGTTCGGGATCGGCGGCGGCTGTCGCCGCCAGCTACGTGCCGGTCGCCCTCGGCGCCGAATTCGATGGCTCGATCATTGCTCCAGCCGCCCAATGCGGGGTCGTTGGCGTCAAACCCACAGTCGGCCTGACGAGCAGGGCCGGGGTAATTCCGATCGGGTTTTCGCGCGACTCGATCGGCCCGATAACGAGAACAATCGAAGATGCCGCGATCGCCTTGAGCGTGCTGGTCGGTCTCGATCCGGACGACCCCTCGCGCTCTGTCGGCGCCGAAACCAGTCCACACGCCATGTTTGACGACGAAATGGTTCCAGTCGCGGGAACCGTCGATTACACCCAAGCGCTGAATCCGGAGGCGCTCCGAGGCGCTCGGTTGGGAATCAACACCAACTTCGGGTATTTCGACGAAGGTTCGCAAGCACTGTTCGAGGCCATGATCCCTATCCTGGAAGAGGCCGGCGCCGAGGTTGTGGCCGATGTCGTAATCGGTTCCCTCGGCGACGTCAGCAGCACCTACGTCAACAGTCTCACCGAGTTCGCCTGGGGTTTGCGGCATTATCTCACCGAGCACACACCGGACGGCCCAATGCGATCGATTCAGGACATCGTCGATTTCAACTTCGACCACGAAGAGGAAACACTGGCGATCACCGACCAAAGCGGCCTGACCGATGCCCTGGGCGCATTGGAGATCGACGACCCGACCTACGTCGAGGTTACAACGTCCAACCAGCGGGCGATCCGGACTAACGGGATCGATGCGGTGATGGACGAACTCGAACTCGACGCCCTGATCGCACCGACTGCCTCCCTGGCCGTTGGCGCCTTTGAGCGAGGCGGTTTCGGGTCGTCGTCGTCTGCCTCATCGCTGGCGGGATATCCCTCGGTGACGTTGCCGATCGGGGTTTCAGATGGGCTACCTGCCGGCATTCACTTCTACGGTCGGGCATTCAGCGAGGATGTCCTGCTCGGGCTCGCCTACGCCCTGGAGCAGCGGCTCCCATTGCGGGCCGTCCCCACCTACATTCCTCGCGACGACTGAACCTTCCCGATCGAGTCGTTGTTGCGCGCCCGGTCCGCGGGAGCGTCGTGAATCCGGCCAGGGGCGTTCGCGTGTACACTGGGCAGGGTTTTTCGCGCGTTCGCGTCGCCCCATATCGTTCTTCTGGCGGTTTACAAGGAAAGGCTTGACCAATGCCTGTCGAACGATGGATTTCTGGCGCTGGCGTCGACGATCCGGGACTGGTCAGCAAAGCGGCGCTTGCCCGCGGCCTCGCGGTGCTCCGTATCTTCTCCGGGATCATCCTCTTCGCCAATGGTCTCGCCAAACTGACTGGCGAGCGCAATTTCGACTTCGGTTGGTATCGAGGATTCCTGATCGTGCGCGACGAAGCGCGCAGCATCCTCCGCTTCGAGGTGAATGAGCGTGGCGAAACCGGCACCCGCGTTCCCTACCTGAAGGACTTCGTCAACGACCACATCCTTGCAAACTGGAACATCTACGAATGGTTCGTCACCTTCACCGAACTCGGTCTCGGGTTACTGCTGATCGTCGGCCTGATGTCGCGCGGCGCGGCCCTCGGCGCCGCGGGGTTCCATCTCTTCCTGGCGCTGGTCTACCTCTCCAGCAACCGCTGGATGTTCGAACAGCCTCACGAATACGTTCCGGTGCTGATCCTCGCGGTTGTGCCCTCCGGTCGCTACTGGGGCGTTGACGGTCTTCTCCTGCGAAACGCCCCGTCGTTGCGCCGCTGGCCATTCTGAGCGGCCGGCGGACGACTGTTGCGGCGTATCCGCCACTCTCACACCCTTTCGACTCACGATTGCGCAGGAGATGTCAATCGGAAATGGCGACAACGGCCCGAGACACCCTAACCATTGGCACGTTCGAGCGCACCGACCACGACCAGCCTTCGGTCTTCCTCCCCGAGAATCTGCTGCGGGAAGCGCGCCGTCAACGCAAGCTGCCGCTCGGCTCGGTTCCCGAGGTGTGTGTGCTGGACCCTGATGGAGACATCGTCCGCTATTTGCAGCGGGAAATACGCACTGAACGCTCACCTTCGTGGGCATGCTATCACACCGATCTCTGGTTGACAGAGCTGGATGAGGTGGAGATCGGGATCGTCGGCAACGCGGTTGGGGCGTCGTTTGCGGTGTTGATCGCCGAGCAGTTGTTCGCCTCCGGATGCGCGCTGTTGGTGAGCATCGGGTCCGCGGGCAACCTCGATCCTGAAGTCGTCCTGCCTGACGTGATCCTGATCGACCGCGCGTTGCGAGGCGAGGGCGTGAGCCACGCCTACCTGCCATGGGCGCCCACAATCGAGGCCGACTCACGCCTGCTCGGGGCCGTGAGTCGAGGTCTCGAGCGGGCCGGTATCCCACCCGTTCGGGGGACGACCTGGACGACCGATGCACCGTATCGGGAAACGCGGGAAGCGATGAGGGGGGCTGTTGACGCCGGCGCGGTGATAGTTGAGATGGAAGCCGCCGGACTCTACGCATTCTCCGAGGCGCGTGACCGAGCGGTGGTCTGCTTCGCACACGTCACCAACTCCATGGCGGTGTCGCACGGCGACTTCGAGAAGGGTCCGCACGAAGGGGCCGAGCAAGCATTGGCCGTAACGATCGCCGCCGCGAAGGGATGGATGGGCGCGCGCGACGATGTGGAAAGTTGATGCCCTTCTGTGGATTTGCTCTTTACCTGGGTTCACGACCGCGAAGCAACCTCTTCGCCATCATTCCAACGCATGTCACCGATGAATTGCCATGGCGACTCTCGTGGCGTCGTCTTTCTTCCGCTTCGCGTCAGAGTGACGACCCAGTGTGGTGTGCGCTCCGGCGTGTCTGGCCGCGCAAGATGCCCAGCAGCACTCGACGTGGCGCGAAAGTCAGGTAGGATGGGCGGGAGGCCGAAGCGCTTCAACCGATTCGCCCGCACATAAGGAGCAGCCCGTGACCGACCATATCGATTCTCCCAAAGCGAAGGCAATTCGGATCGCCCGTCGAAACCTGCTCAAGGGCGCAGCCTCCGCCGCAACCGCGGCAGGCATTGGCTCCGCCGCCGCGGCGGCAAGCTCTGGCGCCCGGTCAGGAAGGACCACGTTGACCTACCAGGAAGCCACGCCGACGCCCGATCTCCCTCCGCCATCGCCATCGGTGGCCGAGCTGCAGGAGGCGCTGTCCAATGGCGAGACCACCGTCCGCGAGGTCGTCGAAGCGGCCCTCGCCCGGATTGACGCCCTCGACCAGCAGGGTCCTGCGCTCAATGCCGTGATCGAGCTAAACCCGGACGCGCTGTCGATCGCCGACGAACTCGACGTTGAGCTGGCCGACGGCGCCACGCGCGGCCCAATGCACGGGATTCCTGTGTTGATCAAGGACAACATCGCGACCGGCGATCAAATGGAAACGACCGCCGGGTCGTTGGCGCTGGTTGGGTTGCGGGCGCACACCGATTCCGGCGTGGCGCGGCAGCTACGCGACGCGGGCATGGTGATCCTTGGCAAAACCAACCTGAGCGAATGGGCCAACATCCGGTCGTTCTATGCAAGCAGCGGCTGGAGTGGCCGTGGCGGTCAAACCCTGAATCCGCATCACCTCGACCGAAATCCCTCCGGTTCCAGCGCGGGTTCAGGGGTGGCGACGGCGGCGGGCTACGTTGCGGTGGCGATCGGCACCGAAACCAACGGCTCCATCGTCTCCCCGGCCGGCAATTGCGGAGTGGTCGGCATCAAACCGACCGTTGGACTCGTCAGCCGCGTCGGTGTGATCCCGATTTCGCACTCGCAAGATACGATCGGTCCGATGGCGCGCTCGGTCGCCGATGCGGCGGCACTGTTGAATGTTCTGGCGGTGCCCGATCCCGCAGACGCAGCCTCAAATGGAGAGTGGCCGGTGGCCGCGTCGTCCGACGCCACACCTGTCGCCGAGCCGGAAGCAACCCCGATTGCGACACCGGAAATGACGATCCTGCCGATTCCGAGCTATCCCCAGCATCCGGAGGGTGGCATCCCGATCGTCGACTACGTGGCGGCGCTCGATCCGACTGGCCTGCAAGGAGCCAGAATAGGCGTACTGCGTGGCATGACCGGGTTCAGCCCCGATGCCGATGCCGTATTCGAAGAGGCGATCGTGGCGCTCCGGGAGGCGGGAGCCGAGATCATCGATCCGGTGGAGGCGCCGAGCGAGAGCGATTCCGAATGGGGAGCAGATACGCTGCCGGTACTGGAGTGGGAGTTGAAGGCGGGACTGGCCGAGTACTTCGCCGGATTCCTGCCGGACGGGGCGCCGATCGCGAGCCTTGCCGATGTAATCGCCTTCAATGAAGAGCACGCCGACGAGGAGCTCCAGTACTTCGACCAAGGCATCTTCATGAACGCCGATGCGCGTGGCGGACTCGACGACCCCGAGTACCAGGCGGCAGTGCTGCGGATTCAATATGCAGGCCGGGACAATGGAATAGACGCAGCGCTTGAAACGAACGCGCTCGATGCCCTGATTGCGCCGACCAACGGCCCGGCCACCAAACTCGATCTCGTCAATGGCGATCACTGGTTGGGCGGAACCTCGACGCTGGCGGCAATCGCCGGGTATCCGCTGGTGACGCTGCCAGCCGGGTATCGTCACGGCTTGCCGGTGGGGATCACTTTCATGGGTGGGGCCTTCAGTGAAGAAACCCTGATTCGGTTGGCGTACGCGTTTGAGCAGCTTGTCCAGGTCTGGCGAGAACCGGCCTTCCTGCCAGGAGCCGTCATTCCGCCGGACGCATAGGAACCAGCGTGCCATAGGGGCGGACCGGGTTCGACCGAAATAGACACATTTTCAAAGTGGATGCTGTCGATCCTGTGTCCGCCCTGCG
>JACCUV010000184.1 GCA_013698495.1 Chloroflexia bacterium | reverse complement strand
GACTTGGACCTCCCGCCGGTTACGCCCAGCTCGCGGAGGGAGCGGGAAAATCTCCAGGTGCGCGGATGAGCTTCATCGGGATGGTGACCGGTGTACGCAAGATCACCACCAGGAACAACAAGACGATGGCCGTAGTGGAGGTTGAGGACCTCACGGGCAGCATCGAGGTCGTGGTGTTCCCCGATTCCTGGGAGCAACATGCCAACGTCATCCACGAAGACGCGATTCTCGACTTCCAGGCGAAGGTCGAGGAGCGCGGTGAAAAGCAGCAACTCATTCTTGAACACGCGGGCGCCGACCTGCCGGCGCCGCGAACCGATCGGACGCCGTTGCCAGTGGTTGTTGTGATGCTCCCATCGAGCGCTGAATTGTGGCAGGACATCAATACCATGCAGAAGATTGACGATGTGCTCAAGCGTCACGAGGGGCAGCATCCGGTCGAATTTCACATATCGATGGGTACGGACACGATGCAATTGCGCAGCCGGTCGCGCATGGTTGAGTGGAGCGAATCCCTTGAAGAGGACCTTGCGGATCTGCTCGGCGGGCGGGCGGCCCTCCTGCAATCGGTGGAGCCTGAGGAGGAAGCCCCGCAGTTCGAGTTGGACGAGCTGGTGTTGGAAGAAGTGGCCTGACGTTTGAATGAGTCATCGCCGTCAAGGCTTCACGTCAAGGAAAGCCACTCTACGACGGTCAGTCCTGGACAAGCTGGCGAGTGACCGCGCGAATCGATGGACCCGGATCCGGGCCAGTGAGGATCAGGACAAGATCGTCTGGCCTGGCTGTCTTGAGCGCCCGGTTGAGCGCTCTGCGCTCGGTCGCCAGGTGAATCACCACCGGCGGGAAGTCGTTTGCGGCGATGCCGCCGCGAAGGAAGTCGAACAACCGTGCACTCTTGTTCGAGTGCAGAATGATCGCCCCCCGATGCCGCCCAAGAAGACGGCCAATCTCGCGGACATCCGATTCCGGCAGGCGCTCCAGATCGCCAATCACCGTGATTTGGCGGCGTTTGTTTCCTGGATTTGCGGCGCGCAGGATGTGGCGTAAATGCCAGGATGGGGCCGCTCCGTCTACGATCACCCGATAGGCGCCGTCCGGAAAGTCATTGAATGAACCGGGCAGGATGTCGGCGGCGGACTGAAACTCGCAAATGGCCCTGGAAATCGTATTTCGATCCACTCCGATGCTCGAAGCAATCGCGATTGCGGTGAGTGCATTCGCCACTTGAAATTGGGCGGCCCCGCAGTGCCCGGATTGAATCGATTGCACATTGCAAAGGACAGAAGTGGCGTCAAGATCGCCCAGTCGGACGTCACCGCCATCGACCCACACACCGGAACCACCATGCTCAAGCTGGCGCCGCAGATTCGGCGACTCCCCGGAGAGCGACGACATCACAACGATTGAATCTGTCACTAGGGACGATTCCACGAGTCCTGGATCGTCGCCATTGATCGCGAGCACCCCGTGACTGTGGACGGCCTGCGCGGCGCGCAGGGAACCGCGACGCACCGCATGCGCTTGCTCGGTCTCGAAGGGAGCGTCGTGGCTGCCGATCAGGTTGGTGACCGCGAAGACAGGGTAGGATGCTGGCGGCAATCCCACGGCGTTGATCGTGGACCAGTGGAGCTCCTGGATGGCGACATCGACCGACGATTCGGACAATCGAGAGAGCGCTTTTGACCAACCACTAATCTCGGCACGCTCGCGTTTGCCCCGAATCTCGATTCCGAGGTTGGTCCACGTCGCGGTGCGCAGGTGCGCCCTGCGCAGAATCGCATCCAGCATGCGCACCACGGTGCTCTTCCCTCTCCCACCTGACACGCCGATTACGGGCAAAAGTCCATGTTCAATCGTGTCGCGTTGCCAGGAACGGAAGTTTGCCGCCGATTGGAGGGCAGACGGGATGGTTGAGGATTCGAGGGATGTCGTCATGGCTCTGATTTCCCCACGACGCTGCGAGCTCGGTACAATGCCGACATGATCAGGGGCAGCGCAAGGCGGACGGCCTGACCTCGATGGCTGACAATGTGCTTTTCGCTCGCGTCGAGCTCGGCCATGGTTCGGCCGTCAGGCAACTCGAAAATCGGGTCGTACCCGAAACCGTTCGTGCCCCGCTCAGAGCGGGCGACCGCGCCTTCGCACACGCCCCTCGACAACGACAGACCGCCCGATTCGTCGATGACGGCGAGCACTGCCACGAACTTCGCGGATCGCGATCCATCGGGCACGTCGGCCAGGTTGCGAAGGAGCAGGTCGCGGTTGTCGCGATCGTGGTGGTGATCGCCCGCGTATCGAGCCGAGCGAACTCCAGGCAACCCACCCAGCGCATCCACCTCGAGCCCGGAGTCGTCGGCAAGGGTCACGAAACCGGTCTGCTGAAATACGAGTTTAGCCTTCAGCACGGCGTTGTCCTCGAATGTGGCTCCGATTTCCTCGGGTGAATCGAGACCAAGGTCAACCAACGAAGCAATGTCTACCCGATCTTCGAGGAGTGCCCTGAATTCGGCAATCTTGCCCCGATTGTTCGAGGCCAGCGCCAGCGTCGGGCGAGATTCGTCGTCGATTCGGGGATGCGGTGCAGTCATCGTGCTGGTGGAAGCCTTTCAAACAGTCGTTCGGCATTCAGTGTCGTTTGACGAGCAACAGTTGCGTCGTCGATCCCGAACAATCCGGCCAGGAACGAGGCGATTCGGGGGATGCTTTCCGGGGTGTTGCGGCGATGTTTGAAGCCATTGGGCGCAAGGTACGGAGAATCCGTTTCAAGCACGATCCGATCGAGCGAAACGCGCCGTATCTCGTGCTGGAGCGCGCCCGATTTCGATCGAGTAGCCAAGCCACCGACTCCGATGTACGCACCGGCCCCAATGATCCAATCGGTGAGCGTGGCCGATCCATCGTAACTGTGAAACAGCAATTCGGGCAGTGATTTCCGATTGTTAAGCGTGTCCAGCATCAGTGGCTCGGAAGATCGCATGTGGATCACGGCGGGAATCCCAAGGGTGATCGCGAGGTCGAGTTGCTCGTTGAATGCTACAAGCTGAGTATCGACGTTCGTTTCGCCGCGAAAGAAATCGAGTCCGATCTCGCCGATCGCCACCGGTTTGTGGTTCTCGAGCGCGAGGGCGAGGTCCCGGCGCACAGTGTCGCTCCAGATGCGGGCGTCAGCGGGGTGCACGCCCAACATGCAGGACATACCCCGATATCGCCTCGCCAGGTCAATGGAAGCAGGCCATCGCTCTGCGTTGAAGCCAACGTTGATCCATCTTGTCACC
>JACCUV010000122.1 GCA_013698495.1 Chloroflexia bacterium | reverse complement strand
TCCCGGTTCGATCGTGTGCATGTGGATTTCGGGACAGGCGATGGCGCCCATGCGATCGCGCTTGGCCGCAAGGATCCCGGACTCGCGGTGATCGGGGTAGATACATGCCTCGATCATATCGAAGGCTCGGTTCGTCGTCGTCCGGGCAACGTGCGCTTCGTCACGCTCGACGCGCTCGGTTGGCCATTGGGCCTGCTGCCGGTGGCCGATGCGGTCACCGTCAACTTCCCTTACGGCAGCCTCCTCCGGGGCCTGGTCGAATGGAATCCGGCGCTGATCGAGCGCCTGGACACCCTGCTCGGCCAGGGATGCCGGTTCGCTGTCCGGGTGAACGCCTCGGCGTTGCTCGCGACTGGACTCGATCCCGAAAGCGGTCCCTCACAGATCGTGCGCACGCTCGACCGGATCGGCGGCCTGCGTGTCGCCTGCCGGCAAATGACCCAAGCCGAACTCCGCGTGTTCCCCAGTAGCTGGTCGAAACGCCTCGGCTACGGAAAGGAGACGACCGCCCACCTTATCACGGCGGTTCGCTAACCTCGTCGTGATCGATCGGAATCGTAGGGGCCGACCTGTGTGTCGGCCCTGATCTCGCCATGCGGAAACATCGCGTATGCCCACGGATTTGCTACGATAGGGGTGACAGGAGGCACCTTCATGGCAATGCAGATCAGTCCCGGAAACCAGGCCCGCATCGCCGAATTGCTTGAACATGGCGACTATCATGACGACGACGACGACGACGACGTCGTCGCCGTCGAGCGGGCGCTTGATCTTCTCAACGAAGTGGAACGTCTCAACTATCTGAAAAGCCTGCTCGCCGTGAGCGCGGAGCAAGCTGCCAAGGGGTGAGGTGATTCCCTACGATAGCGAGCTCCGGGAGGAGATCAAGGGAAGCGCCCGGGGGCGTTTCGCTGCCGGTGAGGTAGCCGGTCCTGATGTCCGACTGTAAGCGGCTCCTCGTTATCACTCCCGAAGCCCGGTCAGACATCTAGCAAGTCTTGATGTACAGCGAGGAAGTTGGGGGGTCGTGCAAAGCGATCGCTATGAACAGAGCCTGTACGAGTCCCTGCGTCGAATCCGAGTGTTTCCAGACCATGGCCGGTCGTCCAATGCGCTCCTCCCAGGAGCGCGAAGTGTGATTTGCGAGCAACCTGTGATCTATTACACCTACGACGACGACACCGTGACGATTCATCGCATTCTGCACGAGCGGCGCCATGTGACCGGTCTTATGCTCCTCGATCCAAACGAGTAGTTCGTAGCCAACCATTCGTTGCGGAGTGGCGACGACAGGCCGCGCTAAAAGGTATTCACCTGAACATCGCCCGAGATCAAGTCGCCCTCGACGTCGTAGTCGAATTCGGAGCCGGCATCGGCCGGTACGGGCGTGCCGCTCACGTTGCCCACGGCGGTCCCAACGACCAGCCAGATCGTGTCGGCCGCGACGCCGATCTCGCCGCCATCGACCAGCCGCAACGCAAACGAGTGTTCGCCCTCGCCATTGACCGACACGGTTCCAGTCATGACCCGGGCCGTTTCGATGTCGCCGGGGCCGTAGGAATCGACCGCGACCAGGGAAATCGTCAACGGCGCGCCATCCATCCCCGCCGGGTCGTGCCAGGCCAGTGCTCCGTGCAGGACCGGCTCGGCGACATCGTCGAGCTGGAGCCGGCTCCCGAAGGCCGAGAACTGGATCGGACCGTTCGGTCCCTCCAGCGATCCCCCGGCCACCACGCCGGCGGCACTGCTGATGGCGGCGAATGCTGAATTCGGGACCATGAAAGAAAACAAGGCGAGGGCGCCGACGCTGGCTCCCAGGGCGGTGATCGCGGCGCGGCGCGTGGTCGGGTGTTTCATGCCATGTCCTCATCCGTACTGCGCGATGACGAATCTGGAAGGACCCTGAGGCTGCCCGAGGAGCGGCCTCACGTTCCCGGTTCGACGATGCAGTGTTCCCGGGAATCAGGATTCGAGTATACCCTTGCCCCTCGCCCAACTCGAGAGCTCGGTCCGGTTCGCGCTGTCCGTTTTGTGCAGCATGTTGCGCAGGTGCGCGTGAACCGTTCGCTCGCTGATGTAGAGTTCGTCGGCAATCTGTCGATTGGAATGCCCCTGGGCGACGAGGCGCAGCACCTCCCGTTCCCGGCGCGTGACCCCGGCGAGATCGGGGTGGTCGTCAGAGGGCGCCGACGTTGCCGCTATCGCCCGTTCATGCCAGGTGGTCATGCCTAGCGTCTCGAACAAGGCAATCGCCTGGCGCAACAGGGGTTTGCGCCTGGCGATCGATGTCGTTGGCGCGATGGCCTGCTCGTAACACGCGATGCCGAGCAACGGCTTCTGTCCCTGGGCGGCGAGGGTGTCCCGCGCATCGTCGAACATGCGCTGGGCGAGCGGATCGTCGAGCACGGTGAGCATCCGCGCCCGGGTCAGGGGCAGGCTGGTCTGGGGATAGTCGCGCATGCCCGACGCCATGATCCCGGCCGCGAGCCGATCGAACGTTGCGGCGCGATCATTGGCGCCAAGTTGGGCAATGGCATCGGCCGCCCAGGCAACGACGCCGTTGACCTGCTGGATGCCGGGGGTTGCCGCGATACTGGCCAACGCGTCGATGAGCCGCAACGCGTGTGTTCCGGCGGTGCCGGCCCGACTCGCCGCTGACGCCGCCATCGCGGCATAGAGCGGCACGGCGAGCTGTGCCTCCAGTCCACGCGGGGGATCGCCAACGAACCGCAGCCAGTACGATGCCTGGCCTGGCCAATCGCCATCGAGATAGTGCGTCAACGCGAAGTCGCGTTCGACCAACAGCGCCTCGGCGTCGCTGGCGGGCCCGAGTTCGGCGTTGACCTCGTCGGCCAGGTGCTTGCTGGCAACCGCCAGATCGAACTCGCCCAGGGTGACATGCAGCAACGTGATCTGGTTGAGGGCGTTGGCTTGCCAGGGAATCGTCCCGATGCGACGGGCGATCGTCAACACCTCGTTCCAGAGACTCATGGCCTGGCGGAATTCGCCGTGGCGATACGTCAGGTCGTTGGCCGCCGCGGTCAAACCGCGCAACGTTGCGCGCGGTTGATGCCAGGCGCGGGCATGGGCGATCAGGTTGCGTGTCTGGTAGGGATTTCGGGGATCGAAGGACTCGATGGTCTGCGCCACATCCTCGTCAAGGTCGGTTTGCCGGGCGATCCGTTGGGCTTCGGCGTCGTAGCCCACCCAGCGCGCCACGAAGAGCACATCGTTGGGAACCGATTCGATCGTATCGCTGAGGAGGCGCAACCGCGCCCAGTGGATGTCGCGATGGTCGCCGAGCGAACCCAGCCCCACACGTCGCAGGCGATTGCGGATGGCCGCGTCGGCGCCAACCGCGTTGAGTGCGTGCGCCACCCGCCAGCAGGCATGGGCCACGGTTTCCGGCGAAGCGCCGGCATCCTGGAACAGTTCGATCATGCGTTCCGCCGACGCAACGGCGTCGCCGATCCGGAGCGCTTCCGTCAGTGCCAGGGCGCGCCGCCATTCCGCATCGGCGCGAACGGCCAGATGTTCGGTGGCCGCCAGGTCGGTGGCGATGGTCAGCAGGTCCGCGGCGCGCGCGAAATCGAACTCCCGTGACGCCTGTTCGGCGCTGGCCATGGCGTGAACGATCCCCCGGTTCGCACCCTCGATGCCGCGCGATTCGAAATAGTGCAACGCCAGGTCTCCCGCAACCAGCTCGTGGCGACCGGCGAAGTGGCGTTCCAGGGCTTCCGCCGCCCGGCGATGCAAACGCACGCGGCGGCTTGAGCTCCACCCCGCGGCAATCGCCTCCCGGACGATGCCGTGGATGAACTCGTAGTGCTCCGGACGCCGGTCCGTGGTACGCAGGAAATCACTGTCGAGCGCATCGTCGATGGTATCGAGCAGGTCGCTTTCGTCCAGTCCGGTCAGCGCGCGGAGGATCGGGAAGTCGAAGCCGGGGGAGAGGATGGCGGCCACAGAGAGCACGTGCCTGGTCTGTTCGGGCAGCCTGTCGAACCGGAGCCGCACGACGTCACGGATCGACGGTGGGATGTCGCGATGGACTCCCTCCAGCTTTTGATCGCGGCCAGGGCTGTCATGATCGAGGGTGAGCCGGACGATTTCGGACACGTAGAATGGGTTGCCGTTGGTTTCGGCGGTCAACCGGCGAATTGCCGTTGGCGAGGCTGCCTGGCCGAGCCGCGCCACCAGTGCTGCGACACCGGGTTCGTCCAGTCCAGACACATCGAGCCAGCGGGTGGCGGGATCGCGGCGGAGGTTGGCGGCAAAGCTCGAAAAGTTCGGATCACGATCCGACACGGGGGTGCGCCAGCTCGCCACAAGCAAGACCGGCGCCGTGCCCAACCCCGCCGTGAGGTGAGTGAGTACCTCGCGAGACGGCTGGTCCAGCCACTGGATGTCGTCGAGCGTGATCACGATTGGTCGTGACGACGCTGCGTCCCGGATCGATCCCATGATCGTGCGCGACATGTGGAAGCGATGTTCGTCAGGTGAGATGCCGGGGTCGCTCGCGGGCGATGCCGGAACCAGCGCCAGGTCGAGTCGCTCCAGGACCGATGTCCAGCTGGCGTAGGGCGGCCTCCAGGTTCGCTCGTTGGAGACGTCGGACGCGACGGCGAGTCCTCGTTGCGTCGCGGCATCCCGAAGGGTTGCCAGGAGCGAGGTCTT
The DNA here is from genome assembly GCA_013698495.1 of Chloroflexia bacterium. Taxonomy (GTDB): domain Bacteria; phylum Chloroflexota; class Chloroflexia; order Thermomicrobiales; family UBA6265; genus JACCYX01. The sequence continues at coordinate 543 of JACCUV010000122.1, read as the reverse complement.
GCCGACACCGGGTTCCCCGGTGACAAGCACGGTGATCGCGCCGGTCGTCCTGATCTCGTTCAGGCACTGGACCAGCGTATCGAGCTCGTGGGTCCGCCCGACAAGCATGAGATCCCTCGGTCAATAGGGGAAGAGGTAGCGAAAGCGACTTCTTCGCCCACCATATCAGAGGCAGCTGCGGATAACGCGGCATCGGTTTCCTGTGTTCAGGCGCCATACGAAATCCGCGTGGACCTTCGGGGACCCGGATGTTGTCAGGGGCGATGCGCATTGGTGGCGCAACACCGCTGCGGCGGGAGATTCCTCCTTCGTCGGAATGACGATTAACGCGCTTCGCGCTGGGACGCTGGTATTCGCATCAGCCGCCGCGTGTGGGGGCGGCCGACGACGCCGATCGCTGGACAATCATGATCTGTCCAACATCGACTCGCCATCAAGCAGGCAGGAAGCGGCCCGGAATAAAATCCATTCCGGGCCGCTACATCACGCTTGATGGCGAGTCGTCACACCGTGACTTCGGCATCCTTACGCACGAACCGGTAG
>JACCUV010000110.1 GCA_013698495.1 Chloroflexia bacterium | reverse complement strand
CCGTACGATAGGCGATCGACGCGCGTTTGAAAAGTCCCCGGCGCTCCCGATGGGGCTAGTGGCGGTGGTAGCGATTGAGAGAGATGTGCGAAGTCTCCATTCGATTGTCGAGGAGTTCCAGGAGGATTTGCGGCGGCAGTGAGTGGCATGGTGTCGAGGAGATACAGTCTCAAATTTCGTCAATCGGCGTCGGTATGCTGTTGTGCCGGATCCGGTCAAGCTCCTCGAGCGTTTCGTCCCAGTCGAGGTCGCTCCAGGTTCCGGCGGGCCCGTCTGGAGCGGGAGGTCACACGGGTCCTCCCGTACGCGGAATGCGGGAATGGCGCCACCTACCGATCCAGGTGACGAGCGTCCGAACGGGGGATTAACACAATCCGATTGTTCCTACTACTATGGAAGTTAACGTTTGCGCTCGCGGGTGATGGGTCCGAGGCTTTCCGATGCAGCTACTTCGACAAGACGCCAGGCATGAGACCGACACTGGGATGTTGGCCGCCTGCCTGGAGGGCGATCAGCAGGCGTGGGATCTGCTGGTCGAGCGCTACACGCGGCTCGTCTACTCGATCGCCCTCAAATCCGGACTCGGTGAGCAGGATGCCGCCGATGTCGTCCAGAATGTGTTCACGATTGTGCTGCGGCGTCTCGAATCGCTGCAGCAACCGGATCGTTTTTCGGCCTGGTTGATCACGACCACGCATCGCGAGAGTTGGCGGTTCAAGAAGGCGCAGCGCGAGATCGGGTTGGCCGATGGCGTCGATCCGGTCGATCCCGATCCCGCCGCCGAGGAACTGGCGATCGAGTGGGAGCACGCTTCGCTCACGCACCAGGCGCTTCACGCGATGGATGAGCGTTGCCAGCGGCTGCTGACGATGCTTTTTCTTTACGATGAGCGACCGGGATACGAATCTATCTCGATTGAACTGGGAGTTGCGGTGGGCAGTATCGGGCCGATCCGGGCACGCTGTCTGCGACGCCTGAAGAAACGACTCGCCGAGGTTGGGATCGTCGATGCGCATCGAACGTAGCAGTACGGGACTGTCTGTGCCGAGGGGGAGCGTGGAGTGCGATCAATTGTTCACCCGCGGTCGGCGAAGCCAATGATTCCTCCTTCCTTCGACCACGCTCTGGACCGGAATGACAATCTTGTTGCCCGCTTGGCAAAGTGGCGCCGAATTGGTGTATCAGGACCGCGGCCGGCGCCTCTACTCTGGTGAACATGAGAAGGCCATTGCAGGAACATGAGAGTAACATGAGAGAACTCCACGACGAGCACAATTTCGAACAACGGATTTGGGACGTCGCACGGGGCGTGGAGGACGCCGCCGTCCTGAGACACGTCGCCACCTGCGCCCATTGCCAGGATCATCTGTTTGCCCTGCGCCAACTGGTGAGATTCCAGGCGACGACGGGCGGCGCGCTGGTCGAGCCGCCGGAACTGGTCACATTCGAGGCATCTCGCCTGATGACGCGCATCCGGCCGGACCTCGTCGCCCAGCCGCCAACGTTGAGCGACAAGATGCGAGTCCGCCTGCGCGAAGTCGCGGCCTCCCTGCTCCACGACACCGGTCTCACACCACAGGTTGCAGGACTTCGCGCCGAGGCTGATCGCGGCACGCGGCAACTGGTTTTCGCCAGCGATGTCGCCGATCTCGACCTCGAGGTGTCACTCCTCGACGACCGGTATGCGGTGACGGGACAGCTCGGAATGGATGTCGTTCCGGAGAACCTCTCGATCCGGTTTGTGCCCGCCGATCAGGATCCGCTGGACCTCGATGTTGTCGGCGTGGTCGAATCTGTTATCTCGAAGCAGGGGTACTTCACCCTCTCGATCGACCCTGGCGACTGGACCGCCGCCGTGGAAATCGAGGATGCGGTGGTCCTCTTTCCCGGGGTTCACCTGTGAACGATCGCGACGACCCTCCCCGGAACGATGGTCAAGGCGACATAACCGCGCTGCTCGCCGATCTGGATCAGTTGGTGGCGAGCGACCCCGCTGTTGCCGTCGCCACCGCCACGGCGGCGCTCGATGGCATCGATCGAAACGGGGACGGCGACCTTGGCGATCGCCTTCGCTTGCGCCGGTACCTCGCGCTGGCCCATGCCAACACCAATCGCTTTGACGAGGCGCTGGCGATTTGCGAGGAAGCGTTGGCTCTCCCCGACGCCAATCGCGAACCGATCGAGACGGCGCGGATCCAACTCGCATCGATGCAGCCGCTCGCCAACCTCAACCGTGTCGACGATGCAATTCACGCTGGTCAAACCGCGCTGCGCACCTTCGAGGGTCAGAACGGCGGTTCGATGGCGGGACGCGCGGCGGTCAATATCGGCGCTATCCTCGCGATGACTGGTCGACCGGGCGATGCGCTTCCGTACTTCAATCGGGCCCGCCACCATCTGGATGACGAGCAGGTGCTGCTTGGGCAAATCGAAACCAATCGCGGCGCCGCGCTGGCGGCGCTCGATCGGTTCGAGGAGGCGGAAGTCGCCTTTGGTCAGGCGGCCGCATTGCTCAGCACCGATGAGATGTCGTGGGCGGCGGCGATCGCCGAGGGCAACCTCGCCGATCTGGCCGCCAGGCAGGGAGCGATCAATCGCAGCCTGCGTCATTTCGAGGCATCGCGGCGACATCTCGAAAGGGACGAGGCGTATGGCGACCTCGGCCGGCTCAATGCCGAGCAAGCGACAGTCTTGGCGACGGCCGGTCTCACCGCATTGGCGCGGGAGGCGTTTACCGACGCCATGGTGCTCCTGGGCGAACACGGCACACCGGGCGATCTCGCGATGGCCCGAGTCGCCTACGGCTCCGCCTTGTTCGACGGTGGAGATCGGGTCGGCGCGGCGGAAATCCTCGACACCTCGACGGAAGCGATTGAGGCCGATGAGCATCCGGAACTGCACCGCCAACTGGTCGCTTTGCGTGCCCACCTGGCGTTGGCGGATGGCGACTTCGACGCGGCGCAGGCGCTGATCGAATCCGGCATGCGCGAGGTTGAGGATCGTCCTGTTCAGCGCTTGCGGTGGTCGACGATGCAGGGCAACCTGGCTCGCGCGCGTGGCGATCAGGATGCGGCGCGGAGATTGCTCGGCGATGCGCTGGACGGGGCCGAACGGGCCAGGATCACGCCACTCATTGCCGAGTTGCGGCAGTCGCTGGCCGAAATCGAGCGCGAATCCGGAAACACTGCCTGTGCCGACGCCCACGCCCGGTCCGCGATCGAGGCTTTCGAGGGCGTTCGGGGAACGATTCAGGCCGATCGCTTGCGCCAGTCGTGGCACCATGGCCGCCTCGGCGTCTACGGCGATTTGTATCTCTCCTTGCTGCAACAGGCCGATGGCGCGACCCAGGCGGAGGCGTTCGGCGTGGCCGAGCGGATCAGGAGCAGGATGTTGCTCGACGCGATGCAGGTTCGCGCCCGCGACGTCGACATCCCCATCGAGGTCTCCGACGCCGAGCGCCCACTGGTCGAAGAGCTTGCCGGGCATCGCCGCTGGCTCAACTGGATCTACAGTTCGCTGGCGGACGGCGTGGAGCCAACCGCGGCTCAACTGAAGGAACTCGATGTTCGAGAACGTGCGGCAAACCAACTGGCGGATCGGTTGGCGACGCTGGGACCAACATCGGGGTTCGATGCCCCGCTCACCCTCGATCGCATCCAGGAGGATCTGGACGACTGCACGGTGGTGCTGAGCTATCTCGTTGTGAACGAGCGCTTGACCGTTCAGGTGATAACGAGGGACCAGACCCATGGTGTCGCCGACCTCGCGACTGTCTCCGAAATCGCCGATCTCGTCGCCAGTCTCCAGTTCCAGATAAGCCGGACACTTGTGCATGGCAGTGTCGCCATTTCCGGCGCGCGACACGCACGGCTCAGGCGCGATATCGATACGATTCTGGAGCAGTTGTACGATGTGCTCGTG
>JACCUV010000098.1 GCA_013698495.1 Chloroflexia bacterium | reverse complement strand
ATTCGCTCCACATCGTTGAGGAGATCGCGCATGGTCGGATACGGGCTGTACTCGAACCCCTTCCAGAACATCGATGTCCCGATCTGCACTTCGAATATCGTGGAGCCCGGAATCCACGGCGCCGTGTCAACTGGGCGTGAGATGCCAAGGGACGTGAACCAGGAGTGGGCGACGGGCCGGAGCTCCTCCCACGTCTCGTCGAAGACGTCGATCTCGAAGCTTCCATACCGGAGTCGTTCCCCCTGGCCGATCCGTCCCGCCAACCCGGATTCGATTGAAAATCGAGCGGCGCCATCGACACTCTGGATGTAGTTGTAGGCGTGTTCGGTGCGTGAAAATGGCCACACCAACACCGATGTTCGTCGATCCGGCTGCTGGAAGAGGACAACGCCCGACCCGCTGAAGCACGCCTCGCTGACGGCGAATCGTTCGGCTACGGAATCCGCGGGAATGCCGGGCCGCATCTGCGAACCCGGCGCCTCGATCGTCCAGTTGGGAAGATCGTTCGGGGCGAAATCGATCTGAAAATGCAAATTGCGCAGTGTTCCCAGATTGCGACCATTTGTTGGGGACAAGATGACCTGGACTTCGAGACGCGGCGCGCTTTGCCGGAACCGATAGTCCCAATCGACTGCCCAGCCATCAACTTCGGTCGAGACGGTGTGGACTTCGTCGAACCCCTCGAAGTCGTGAAGGAGTGCGCGTGAACTCAGCCTGAAGTCGGAGAGATCGACTGTGTTTGCGTAGGCGAGCCCGAAGGGATTGTCCTCAATTTCATCGCCTTCGGTGATCAAAGTAGCGGCCAACTGGAAAGGGAAGCGCTGCTCTCGATCTGGTGAAAATCGCGTCGACAACGCCAGCGGAAGACCGGATTGGCTGTCGAGTTCGACACCCAGACGGCCAGTGCTGTTCCAAATACTGAATTCGGACGTGCCTGGCGCGTTCATGACTGCACGTTGTCCAACATGGTGGTTTCAAAATCTTTCCCAGCACGCACCGCAGCTTTGGGGACTACCTCCAGCGGCATCGACTTGATGTCCGCAATCACCGCCCACGTCTGGCTGGGATCGTCCGACATCGTGACGTGCGCGTCGGTTCGCAATGTCAACTCCGGCAAAAGTTCGATTCCGTGGCCGGGGCCATCCGGGGGAAAGATTTCGCCGCGTTCAATTCGGGGCAACGAGGTGACGAGTTCCCCATACCAGCCGCTGTAGAAAGCGCGGACGGTTTCCTGGATGAGCGCGTTGGGCGCGTTAACGGACAGGTGAGTCGAGGCCGCCAGCACGACCGGACCGGTGCAATCGTGAAACATCACGGGTCTTTGATAAATCTCGGCCAGGTTGGCAATCTTGCGCGCTTCGGAAATGCCACCGCACCAACTGAGGTCGACCATCGCGATACCGGCGGCGTGGCGCTCCAGGACCGCGCGAAATGACCAGCGGGTCGCCAGCGTTTCGCTGGCGGCCACCGGCACGCGCGTTGACCGCGCGAATTCGGCGAGGACATCGATGTTGTCCGCCTTGACCGGATCCTCGAACCAAAATGGATTGAACTGCTCGAGTTCGGAGCAGATTCTCCGCGCCATAGGAAAATCCCACATCGCATGGAACTCGACCATGATCTCCATCGCGGTCCCCACGGCGTCGCGAATCTTCTGGAACGGTTCAAGCGCCTTGTCGAGGTCCGGCGACGAAATGTAGTGCCCGTTCGATTGTTCGGCGTAGACATCGAACGGCCAGATCTTCATTCCGGTGATGCCTTGCTCCAGCAGGCTGATGGCGAGTTCGTCGGCGCGGTAGAGAAATCCATCCAGGTCCTCATATGGTCCCTCACTGACCTCGGGGCCAATTCCCCAGTTCTCGACGGCCTGGCGGGGCTGACTGCGCACGTATCGATAGCCGGCGCAGGTGTTGTAGATACGAATACTGTCTCGCGACTTGCCGCCGAGGAGCTGATAGAGAGGCTGGTTCGTGGCCTTGCCGAAGATGTCCCACAGCGCTATATCGATCGCCGAGTTCCCACGCATTTCAACGCCACTGCCGCTATAGCCAACGTATCCGCAAAGCCCTCGAACATGGCGGTCGATTTCCAGCGGATCCTTGCCTATCAGGTATGGCGCAACCGTTTCATGGATGTAGCTTTCAACTGCTCGCGCGCCATAGAACGTCTCGCCCAGCCCAACAAGCCCCTCGTCCGTGTACACCCGGGTGAAGAGTATGTTTGGAAACTCATCGAGACGAATCGTTTCTACCCCTGTGATCTTCATTTCAGTTCATCCTGTTGCACGTGTAGAAAGCGTGGGACGAATTTGACGCGGCGACTGCCATCGTCGCGCCCGATCGGTTGGCTGCGGACAACGACTTTCACGCGCGCGATCACGACTCCCGGGAGAGTCCCAAGACGTCCTCAAAGGTGACGCGCGCGCCGGCGAGGGTCTTGAGCGCATCCTGGGCAACCAGGTTCAAATCCCGATCGATATCTGGACCGAAGAGCGTGATGCCGAGGGTGAGGTGATCGCCCATTTCACGCGCGGCGGCGCTCGCATCGCGGCGGACGATCGCATTGACGATCCGTTCGTGAAACGCCAGCCCTTGCTCGGTGACGGCTGCATCGGTGAGGCTCCTGAACAGGAGTTCGACAATGTAGGGCTGGATAGAGTGGAACATGGGTTCGATCAACGGGTTTCGGGCCGCCCGGACGATCGCAAGGTGGAAGGTCAAATCCCATCGAACCCGCTCCACCACCGACTCGGCGATATTGCAATTCTTGCGAGCCCTGTCGATCGCCTCGATCTCTTCGTTGTTCGCCCGTTCCGCGGCGAGCGCGGCGGCCGTTGTTTCGATCATTCCTCGCGCTTCGATGAGGTACCGTGGAGTCACACGGCTGTGATCGAATATCTCTATCAGGCGCTCCACGGCATCGGCGACAGTTGCCTCGCGGACGAATGAACCGCGACCTGGCACGATCTCGATCAGCCGACGTTCCGCCAGCATGCGAAGCGCCTCCCGCACCATCGAACGGCTCAATCCATATTCTTCGGCCAACTGGCGTTCGGAAGGAAGCAATTCCCCTGCCCGGAACTCCTCGCCCGAGAGCCGATTGGCGAGCACTGCCGCCAGACCAGCCCGGGACCGGATCGTTTGGGTGGCGCCCACGCTGCCTCCTTGCCAATCGGCAACGACACTGTTTTCGTTCGATTCACTCTGACCTCGCATTTATCGTTTGAGTCCAGTCAGCGCGACACCTTCGATGATGTACCGCTGACCGATCAGGTAGATAACCAGCAGCGGAATGACGGCGATCGTCGCGGCTGCCATCAGGAGGGTCCAGTCCGTGACGTAAAGCCCACGGAACTGGTTGAGCAAGACCGGAATCGTGAACTTTTCAGGGGTGCTCAGGAAGATGTTGGGATTGAAGAAGTTGTTCCATTGCGCAAGGAAACTGAAGATCGCCAGCGCCGCCAAGGGGGCCTTGATCAAGGGGACGATGATTTGCCAGTAGATTCGCCAGCGGTTGGCGCCGTCGAGGATCGCCGATTCCTCAAGCTCTTCAGGCAGGCTCTTAATGAATTGCCGCATCAGGAACACCCCGAAGGCGCTGAACAGGGCAGGCGGGACGATCAACGCCAGGTGCGTATCGAGCCATCCGAGATCGCGCATGATGAGGTACGTCGGGATGATCGTGATCTGGTGAGGGATCATCAGCGTGGCCAGGAACAGGATGAAAATCGTTTCGCGAAACGGGAAGTTGATGCGGGCGAAGGCGTACCCGGCCATTGAGCAGGTCAGGAGTTGACTCGTGACGACGATCGCGGCGATATAGAAGCTGTTCCAGTAGGCCCGCGCGAACGGGAGGGCATTGAACGAATCCGGATAGTTGGACCACATGACCGGATCCGGGATCCAGTTTGGCGGGAGGTTGAAGACCTGGGAATAGTCCTTGAGCGAGGTGCTGACTAACCAAAGGAAAGGAATAATCATCGTTGCCGCGCCAAGGATCAGGACCAGGTGAAGGAAACCTTCCCCCAGGTGCTTTCGAATCCAAACGCCCCCGGTTGAACTGGTTGGCTTTTGGTCAATTGACGATGGTGTGGTGGCCATAGGATGCACCCTGTTCGCTGAGGGCTTGCGCCTGTCCTCTGAGGGAGGACCTGTTGCCTCAAATGTCGTAGTTCACCCAACGGCGCTGCCCCCAGAACTGGAACAACGTGGCCACCATAATGATTGCAAAGAGCACGACGGCCGCCGCGGCGCTCAGTCCGAAAGTGAAATTGACGAACGCAAGCTCGTAGATGTGAAACACCATTGTCGTGCTGGCGTTGCCGGGCCCACCCCCGGTCATCACATAGACCATGTCGAACACCTGGAACGACCCGATGATGGAGATGATGGTGACGAAAAAGGTCGTTGGCGAAAGCAGCGGCAGGGTGATATTCCAGAACTGGCGCCACTTCGATGCCCCATCGATTTGGGCGGCTTCGAGGTAGGTAGCGGGAATGCCCTGGAGCCCGGCCAGGAAAATCACCATGTTGAAGCCAAGCCCGGCCCAGATCGCGACGAGCGCGACCGCCGGAATGACCCAGGTCGTGTTCACCAGCCAATTAGGCGGATCGAGCGAAAACTGCTCCCGCAAAAAAACATTGATCAGGCCGAAGTCGCCGTTCAGCATCCACAGCCAAACCATCGAAACAGCAACTGAACTGGTGATTGTGGGCAGGAAGAAGATCGTGCGATAGAACGTCTTGCCCTTGACCTGGTTGACCGCGAGCGCCATGAGCAGCGACAGCGTTACGCCGCCGGGAACCGCAATCACGGTGTAGATCACCGTGTGGATCAGCGCTTCCCGAAAGTCGGACTCAGCGAACTGTTCCCGGAAGTTTTCCAGGCCAACGAACTCGCGCGTGCCCAGCCCGTCCCATTGCATCACGCTCAGGATGAACGCATAGACGACGGGGATGAGGGAAAACGCGAGGAGACCAAGTACCTGGGGAGCGATGAAGAACATGCCCCAAAGGACATCGCTCCGCTGGCGTCGAGAGCTCAGCAGGCCAGATTTCGTTTTGCGTTCAACTAACTCACCAATGTTTGGCTGGACGACCGGGATGACCATCGCATTGACCCCAAGGGGGAGACGAGCCGTCTCCCCCGGCAATCGAACATGTGAACACCGCTGCCGATTTGGCGGCTAACCGGCGTTCTCGGCGATCATCGTGTTCGCCGTTTCGGCGATTGTGTTCAAGGCTTCCTGCACGTCACCACCGTCCAGCCAGAGGTCCGAGAAGAGGTCGTCGATCTCGGTCGAGAGACCGGGAGTGCCGGCTTCCTCGGCCAATGGGCCGTATCCAACGTCCCTGGCGTCGAGGAAATATTGGCGGTGCTCCGGCTGGTCGTCGGCGATCACGACTTCTTCGACGCCTTCGATCGAGGGCACGGCGTTGCCGCCAGTGTCGAGCCGTCCTTCCTGGCCTTCCGGCGAGACGAAGTGCGTGTAGAAAGCGAATGCCTCATCCGGGTTCTCGGTTGTCGCGTTCATCATCCAGTAGGCAACCGCCACGCCAGATGGTTCGATCTTGTTTCCGGTATTCGTCGGGTAAGGGACGATATCGGAATCGAGGTTCTCGTTTTGACGGAAAAGCGGGAGGCCCCACCGACCCAGTGAAACGAATCCCAACTGACCGGACATGAACATCGCGTCACCGCCCTGGCCTTCGGGCAGGCTACCGGCGAAAGCAATATTTTCGGACGCAATGTTGTCCGCCAGCCACTGGAAGGCTTCCAGCGACTTCGGATCTTCATGCGCCACGAACTGGCCGTCCGCGTAGATCGCGCCGCCATTATTTGTGACCCAACTGTAGCGGAGCGCCCACCAGCCATCGAGGACCAGGCCACGTTTCCCGGACTCCGTCACCGCGTCCAGAATCGACTGGAACGTTTCCCAGTTCCAGTTGCCTGCCTCGTAGGTATCGGCAGGCATTTCGGTAATTCCCGCTTCCTGAAGCAGGGTCTTGTTGTACCAAAGCACGAGCGGATTGCAGTCAACTGGCACCCCAAACAAACGCTCATCGGTGGTGCGGACGGGACCCCATAAGTCGCCGGCGAATTGCTCTGGTCGCGACTTGCTCGCATCGCTGGAGAGCAGCTCCGTGAGATCGGCCACCACGTTGTTCTTGACCAGTGTCGACACTTGGCCGTCACCCGCGTAAAACAGGTCTGGCGCCGTGCCACCATTCAATTGGGTGAGGAGCTTGGTATCGTAGCCATCGGTCGGTACCGGAATGTAGTTGGCCACGACCTCGGATTGCGACGCGTTGTAGTCGTCGGTGAAGGTCTGAAGGTTGGCCACTTCGCCGGTGTTTCCCCAGGACGACCAGGTTACTTCCACGCCATCTTGC
>JACCUV010000088.1 GCA_013698495.1 Chloroflexia bacterium | reverse complement strand
GCATTGACCGAGGCAGGATTGAGACCAACGGCGGCGCGCAGGGTAAGGAGTCCGGTCGCGATGTCATAGAGGAAGACCTCGCAGGCGTCGCTGTTGGTTGTTTCGGCAACGACATGGACAACGGTGTCGAGCATTTCCGAGAGCTTGAGGTTCGCCGTCGCCGCCCGGTTGATCTGGTGCAACGCGGAGAGGCGCGCGACCTGCATTGGAACTATGTCTGGTGCGGCATGCGCGGGAGCCGGCGGCGGGACATCGTGATAAGCGCGGGCGACGGCGGCGAGCGCAATGCCGGCCGCCTTGACCGTGGAGGAATCGTTGCCGGTGCTCCCTGATCGGTCGAACAGCGATTGAAGTATCTCGACCGCGGTTGCCAGTGCGTCTTCGAGTGAGATTGTGGCCCCCACCGCACGGCTCCCGAACTCATCGAACGCGGCAACCATGGGTTGCCCGCCACGTCGCGACTTGCCCGCCGCCGGATCGTAGGCGACGAGCAAGTTTGTTTCGAGTTCCTTGGCAATGGACGCAAGCGCGGCATGCCGGGATGTCATGGGGATCGTCCTGCTCGATTCGAGCGCTAGAGATGGCGATCGAACCATCCGATGAGGTGGTGGAGGCGCGCCATTCGTCGACTGGGCGTTCCGGAGCGGGAAAGCTCGTGACCTTCTTCCGGAAATCGCACGAATTCGACCGTTCGATCCAGATACTTCAGCGACGCGAAAAGTTGTTCCGCCTGCTCGATTGGACAGCGGAAATCATTTTCGCTATGCAGGATCAGCAATGGTGTGTCGATTGCGTTCACATAACTGATTGGAGAATGGCGCAGCAGCTTTTCGGCATCCGACCAGGGCAGCCCGTCAAACTCGTTGACGCCAAACGTGGAGCCGATGTCACTCGTACCGAAGAATGAGTAGAAGTTGGAGACACAGCGTTGGGTGACGGCCGCCTTGAACCTCGTGTCGTGACCGATTGTCCAGTTCGTGAGGTAGCCGCCGTATGAGCCTCCCGTAATCCCAAGTCGATCGTTGTCGATCCATGGCAGTGCCGACGCGGCATCGACAGCGGCGATCACATCCGGCATGTCAGCCTCGCCCCAGATGCCCCTGGTGCAGGCGACGAACTGTTGCCCGTACCCGGCCGATCCACGGGGATTGGAGAAGACAACCGCGTACCCTTTGGCGGCCATGAGCTGCATTTCGTGGAACATTCCGTACCCGTACATCGAGTGCGGACCACCGTGAATCTGGAGAATCAGTGGATATTTCGCCGCCGAATTGTCATCGAAACCGACGGGGGGGATCAGCCATGTCTGGATCGTGGCGCCATCGGCTGACTTGACCGGCAGGTTGATCGCGTCGACAAGCTCGACCTCATCGACGAATGCGTCATTCGCGTGAGAAATGGATTGCTTGACCCGGTTTTCGGACCACAGCTCAAGCTCGAATGGCCGTGAGATTGTCCCCCGCACAATCGCCAAATCGTCGTTAACGATCGCGAACCCGGCTATTCGATGGTCGCCTTCGGTCGCGCGATGGACGTTGGATTCGCCCGTTTCGATGCCGTATACCTGCGTTTGTCCACTTTCCGACGCCAATGCCAAGAGCCACCGGTCGTCCATCCATCTCGGACCCTGGAAACTCGACATCGCAAGATCGCTCATGCCGGAGTCGCCGAATGAGATGTCGGCGTGTCCGGTGTGATCAGTCAGATTTTCGCCGGTGGTTGAGACAGTCCAGATATGGTTGTGTTCCGCCGAGCTGGTTCCCAGATGACCGATGAACGCAACTCTGCTTCCATCCGGCGACCAAACAGGACTACCGAACTGGGCATCGTCAGGCGTTGCCGCGGTCACAATTCCGCTGCCGATCGCCAAACTGTGGATCGATAGGCGGTTCCACTGGCGTTTACGATCTGGCGAGCGATTACTTGCGAAGGCGATCATGGAACCATCGGGCGACCAAGCCGGTTCCGCGTCACTCGATTCGCCAAATGTGATTTGGGTCGAGATCCCGCTGCCGACTGCTGTGGACCAGAGATGAGCGTGCGTTTCGAGCCAGCCCTTGCCATCGAAGCGATAACTGATGTCGTGAACAACGCGTTCGTCGGCAATCGGTCCGATAGACGTTGCCGCGGAAAGATCGCTGTCTTTGGGGACGTCGTCCCTGGCGACAAAAGCGATCGTGTGGCCATCAGGCGACCAGGCGGGATCGTCGGCGCCATTGGGATGGTTCGTCTGCTGGGCGGCTTCACCTCCGTCAATGCGAATCGTCCACACCTGGTTGAGGAGCTTCTTGTCCTTGACATCTGGCCCAGAGTCGTCGGCATCGGTCTTGGGACACGGGAAGATGCCTGGTCTATTCGAGACAAACGCGATCGACAGGCCATCCGGTGACCAACGAGGGGAGTGATCGCGCGATTGCCCCGATGTGAGTTGTCGGGCGCCTTGACCATTTGATGAGGCAATCCAGATAGAAGCTCGATAGAGGTCTTCCTTTTCGCTAGCCTGGGTTTGAACCCAGGCGACGCTCCGGCCGTCCAGCGAGGTATGTGGGTCACTGACGATCGCGATGCGAAACAAGTCGCCAGCGGCGATCGGCCGTTTTTTCGATTGCCCGGTCGTTGGCACGTGATGCACCTCCTGGTCGGATAAGGATTCAGTGATGGTGGAACTGCGAAGTCGCTTCGCGGAAATTCAGCGGATGACCTCGCCTATACTACCGCGATGCGCAAAGCGTGATGACCTCCACCTCCAGTTTCGAGGACGGTGGCGAGGGGCATCCTGTACCTTCCATTTGGCAAGTTGGCTGTACCCACGGGAGACCGCAAACGTCGTGTCGCGAAGGTATCCGCTCGATCCTCCTCACAATCCACCGGGGCGGGAACCGGTGTCCCGCCAGGGCTGGCTTGACGACGATAGTGTCGCAATGCGGCTGGCATCCGCCAGCGCCGAAATCCTCCTCGACATTGGCGAATGGCGCCGTCGTCACCTGGACCTCAGTCAGGCGTTCGTGGGCATCACGCTCCTGTTGCTGGGCCTGGCCCTGGGCGGTGCGGCCGCGATCACCGATGGGTACCTGCATCGAGGGGTAGAGTCGGGCGCGGAACAGCCGTACATCGTCCAGCCGACCGGCAAAGGGTTGGCGACGAATATCGATTTTCGCTCGTATTCTCCAGCACAGCTTGGCGACTTTGCGTCGGCGCTCAACGATGGTGGATTCCAGTTTGTGCGGCAGGAGTTCTCGTGGGGAGAAATCGAGTCGGCACGTGGCGCCTACGATTGGTCACAATACGACACGATTGTCGCTGAACTCAATCGGCAGGGAATCGGCATGATCGCCGTGATTGTCGACACTCCTGAATGGGCGCGCTCGATAGGTCAGGCTGTGTTCGCAAACGCTCCTCCTCGCGATCCGGAATCCCTTCACGCCTTCACTAACGAGTTGGCTCTGCGGTTTGGCGAAAACGTACCGTTCGTTCAAATTTGGGATCGGCCGAACACGACAGACAATTGGGGAGGGCAAACCGCGACCGGCGCCGAGTTCACCCCGTATCTGGAAGCAGCGTGGCGAGGCGCGCGATCGGGGTCGGCCAGCATCAGGGTCGTTTCACCGGAGCTTGCGGTAACGTCCGACACTGTTGGTGGGCAAAGCGACCTCGCATTCATTGAGAGCATGTATGCGGCGAACGCCAGTCCGTACATCGACATCGTGGGCATCGCGCTCGATGGGGGAGTCTTTTCACCAGACGATCGACGGGTCAGCGAATCGAGAACCAACTTCTCCCGGGCAATTCTCTTTCGCGAACTCATGCTGAGTAACAACGATGTGGCGACGCCAGTGTGGGCTACATCGTATGGTTGGGCGGCTGGTGAAGCAGTCACTAGGGACGAGCAGGCGGAGTTTGTCGAGCGCAGCATGGAGCGAAGCTGGTCGGAGTGGCCGTGGATGGGGTTGATGGTGCAATGGGCATTCCTGCCTCCCCATGATTCGGCGACGAGTTCATTCGCAATGGTGAATCCGAATGGAACCGCCACGCCGCTCTATCAGCGACTCACATCCCAGGAGGTAGTCCGCCGCTCCAGAATCGCGAACACGGGTTTCGCCCCGATGGATTCGGATTCGATCACCGATAGCGGCCATTGGCAGGACCAGCACCTCGAAGGGCGCACCTTCAGGACCACGCAACAAGCAGGCGCCTCGCTCTCGATCGAGTTCCAGGGGACCGGACTGATCGCCTTTGTCCGGTCCGGTCCCGAAGTTGGAAGTTTCACGATCGAAGTCGATGGCGAGATCGTGCCAGGTGGCGCGGGCGAATCAGGAGACGAGTGGGACTTCTCGTTTTTGTCTTCGACTGACGACTTCCCGCGGACGCTCGTCGATGACCTCGACGATAGCCGGCATACGATGGCGATCACCCTGTTGGGTGGCGGTGAACTCACGTTGGGCGGTGTTGAAATCACCCGCCAGGCGCCATTCGTCTGGCCGATCAGCTTGATGACGGTGGGTTCGATTATTTTGCTGTTCTTCGCGTTGCGTTCGATCGCGTTCCTCTTTGCGACCAGGGCCGGGCACTTACGACGGCGCACCGATCCCGATCCCGATCCCCAATTGCCTCGGCTTGCGAACTGGAGGCCCGAGCGGCGGATATCCTGAGTCGTGCGCGAGACGACGACGCGATCGCTGACCGAGTTTGGGGACGTAGGTTCCGGTTTCGCGAGTACACTTCGCGAGGTCGATGTTGCCCGTGTCCCGACCAGCGACTGGTCGAGGTTGTCGTGATATGTCGTTAATGTAGCTCACGTGGGCTCTGCCAGGAGTCACTCGCCAGTGTTCCGTATGCTCAAGTTACGTCCGCAAAGCCCGACATGGTGAACGAAACCGATCCCACTGCCAAACACCTGGCCGGTGACGTTCGCTCGCCCGGTCAAGCGGCCCCTCCCGACGCCAAACGTCCAATTGATGATGACGAGTCAAGTTCGGAGACACCGCCCGTATCGATCGGGAGGCGTTTCCTGCAACCCAGGACATTTGTGTCATTCGGTTTGGCGGCATTCATCGTCTACTTCGCGGTCCAACGCCTCGAAGTCGATCTGGACGACGTTTGGCGGCAGCTTCGGGATGCAAACCCGTTGTTGCTCGTTACCGCACTGCTGACGTTCTACTCGGCGATCCTGATTCGCGCCATGCGCTGGCGTATGATGTTGAAACAGGTGGGAATCACGAGGAAGCAGGGGTACAGGCTTCCGGGAAACCTCGGCACATTCCAGATTCTTGTGCTCTCGCTGTTCGCCAATTGTGTCGTGCCCGCGCGTTTGGGAGACGCGTATCGTAGTTTCCTGCTGAAGGATCGCGCGGGCTCATCGTTTGGCGTTGGCCTGGGGACGATTCTCGCCGAACGCCTGATAGATGTCGTGGTGATGGTTGGCGTGGTTGTGACCGCTGGTGTGGTCGTGTTCGGCTCCAACGTCCCGGGGAGGGCCGAACAGGCGTTTCTGCTCGGAATTGGCGCGGTGGTCATCGGGATCATTGGGTCGGTCGTACTGTTTGTATTTCGAGAACGGATCGAAGCGTTGATCCCGGATCGGTTTGGTGGTCACTTCCAGAGATTGAATCTGGGAATCTTCGAAATCCTGCGCAAGCCGTTTCCATTCGCGTTGCTCGGGGGCCTGATTTGGTTGATGGACGGCCTGCGCGTGTACCTGGTGTGTCAGGCGCTCGGCGCCACAATCACCATTCCGGAGGCGATCGTTGTCTCGCTGCTGAGCGCCCTGGTGACGATCATCCCGATTACACCGGCAGGTTTGGGTGTGGTCGAAGTGTTCATGATCTGGATCCTGCCGCAGGTGGGAGTTGCATCGGACACTGCCGCCGCGATCGCAATTCTCGATCGCCTGATAACCTACTGGAGCCTGATCGTGGTTGGCCTGCCCCTCTATCTCGTCAATTTGCGTCGCGACGTGGTTGTGACCACGGGAACAACAGGACAGGCGGTTGGCGAGACGTGAAAGAAAGCAATCCAGAAGCGACTGTATCGGTTATTGGCGCGGACACGCAGGAGCACAAAACAGACGATTGGAACCTCTGGCCGCCATCCCCCAAGATGCAGATCGTGATCATAGCGGCGATCTTCGGGTTGTTTAACTTCTGCCTGCTGGCAATCTGGGCTTGGGTCATGATCGACCAGTTTGGATAGGCGGAGACACGCGACAACGAGGTGCAGTGCGCAATGGCGACGTCGATTCAACTCTCCCCGCACGATTTTCGAGAGATGGCCGCGGCCATCCAGCACGAAATCGAAAGGGTTATTGTTGGCCAAAAAGACGTGGTGTCGGAGGTCCTGATCGCCCTGTTTGCGGGTGGCCACGTGTTGCTCGAGGGTGTGCCGGGGTTGGGCAAGACGCGGCTCGTGCGCACGATCGGAGACGGTCTCGACCTGGCGTTCAGCCGCATCCAGTTCACGCCTGACCTGATGCCAGCTGACATCACCGGCACCAATATCCTGAACGAGTCGGAAGACGGCCGGCGGATTTTCACCTTTGAGCCAGGGCCTGTATTCTCAAACATCGTGCTGGCCGACGAAATCAATCGCGCCACCCCCAAGACCCAGTCGGCGTTGCTCGAAGCGATGCAGGAGGGGACAGTGACCGTCGCCAACCACGTGCATCAATTGCCGAAACCCTTCTTCGTGCTTGCGACCCAGAACCCGGTCGAAATGGAGGGCACGTACCCGCTGCCCGAAGCGCAGTTGGATCGGTTTTTCTTCAAGATCATTGTGCCGTTTCCGTCCGCGGAAGAGCTTGCCGAGATCGTGGTCCGCACGGTCAACCAGGACGACGTCGAACTGAACCGGGTCGCCGAGGCAGCGACGGTGTCGCGGATGGCGGCGACGGGCCGGCAGGTGCCGATCGCGCACTCGGTGCTCGATTACGCCGTTCGCCTGGTGATGGCGTCGCACCCGGACAATGCGGGGGCTCCCGGCCTCATCCGGCAGTACGTTCGATACGGCGCTAGTCCGCGCGGGGCGCAGACTATCGTCCTCGCCGCCAAGTTGCGCGCGCTGCTCGACGGACGCCCCAATGTTTCCTACGACGACATTCGGGCCGTGGCGTTGCCGGCGTTGCGGCACAGGATCGTGCTCAACTTCGACGCCGAAGCGAATGACATCTCCTCCGAACACGTCGTCAGGCGGTTGACGGAAGCGGTCCCCGATAGCGGATTTTGAGA